>NZ_JBSWZS010000001.1:0-164408 GCF_054170725.1 Mycoplasma pogonae
ATTTTGATAAATCGATATCATAATTATTAGTTTTAAATTTTTCAAATTTTGCTGGGGCATTAATCATTTGAGTATTTAGTATTTATATATCCTTTTCCGGCTAAATATTGTATTTAAAAAGTCATTCAATTAATTGTTTCATTCCCTAAAGTTAGTTAGCATCTTTTTAAGAACTAAATTTACTAATTAATCTTTATTATCAATTGCTGCATGATCTTTTTTTGACGAAATTTACTAACCTTTCTATATTTCTGTTTCATAAATTATTTTTATTTAGTTTTAGTGTTTTTGCAAAAAAACTTTATAAATTTTTATCTGTTTTAAGAAACGGAAGTATAAATGGCTTTCTTTTTTTGCTTGTTATGAAACATATTTTAAGAAAGATGAATTTAACACAAAAAATAGTTCACAATTAAAATAATAAAAAAACCTTAAGCATAAGATCTTAAGGTTAAAATGATTAATTAATTTTTAATTAAGCTGGGAATCTTGATTTTTATTTAATTAACGGTGTTTTTTTAAATTGTAGAAAGTTTTGCTGCCTTCATATTTTGCTAGTGTTCCTAGTTCTTCTTCAATTGCTAATAAACGGTTGTATTTAGCAACACGATCAGTTCTTGATAATGAACCGGTTTTGATTTGTCCAGCATTAACAGCTACTGATAAATCAGCAATAAAAGTATCTTCTGATTCACCTGAACGATGTGAAACAACTGCTGTATATCCGGCTTTTTGCGCTAATTGAATTGTATCTAATGTTTCTGAAACTGATCCAATTTGGTTTAGTTTAATTAAAATTGAGTTAATTGAATTTTGGCTAATTGCTTCAGCTAAGATTTTAGCATTTGTTACAGTTAAGTCATCACCTACGATTTGGTGAGTTGCTCCAAATTTAGCTGTAAATTTATTAAATCCGACTCAATCTTGTTCTGCAAATCCATCTTCAACCGAAATAATTGGATATTTATCAAATAAGTGTCCATAATAAGTAACAAGTTCATCAGTTGTGAATTCTACTTTATCAGTTAAGTTTTCAAATCCTGGTTTTTTACTATCAATTGCAGCTTTTAATTTTTTAAATTTGTATAGTTTTGTTTCACTATTGTATAGCTCTGAAGCGGCAGCATCTAAAGCAATTGCCACAGCATTTTCACCTTCAGTTGCTGGGTTATATCCTGCAACTTTAATTGCTTCTACTAAAAAGTCAAGTGCTTCTTCGTGTGATTTTAAGTTTGGTGCAAATCCACCTTCATCACCAACTTGTGTTCCGTGTCCAGCTTTTTTCAATAATTTAGCTAAATTATGAAATACTTTGTTAGCACATTGTAATGCTTCACGCAATGATTTTGCTCCTAAAGGCATTACCATGAATTCTTGGAAATCAATTGTGTTTGAAGCGTGTTCTCCACCATTTATAACATTTAACATTGGTACAGGCAATTGGAAAGCGTTTGTTCCACCTAAATAACGGTATAGTGGTAAATCTAACTCATCAGCTGCTGCTTTAGCTACAGCTAATGAAACACCTAAAATAGCGTTAGCTCCTAATTTTTGCTTGAATTCTGTACCATCTAATTCTAACATTAATGTATCAATGTATTTTTGGTCAGTAACTTCTAATCCTTCAATTGAAGGGGCAATTTTATTGTTAACATTGTCAACTGCTGTCATAACCCCTTTACCACCGAACCAGTTATCCTCATAAGCTGTTCCGTTATCTCTTAATTCTAAAGCTTCACGAGTTCCAGTTGAAGCTCCAGAAGGAACGATAGCTGAACCAAATCCCCCTAGCTCAGTGAAAACTTCAACTTGAATTGTTGGATTCCCACGTGAATCTAATACTTCGCGTGCATGCACTCTTGTAATTGCTGACATTATTCTCCTTAAATCTAAATATATTTTATGTGTAATTTATTTTAACATTATTGGGGCAATTTAAAAAATTATTACTAAGTTTTTTTTAATAAAAAAACATAGTCATAAACTATGTTCTTTCGGTCATTTTCATGAAATGGCGCGCCCGGAAGGAGTCGAACCCTCAACCTTTTGGGCCGTAACCAAACACTCTGTCCAATTGAGCTACGAGCGCAAATATATGGAGGCGCCAACCGGACTCGAACCGGTAATCAGGGTGTTGCAGACCCATGCCTTGGCCATTTGGCTATGGCGCCTCATAAACTTATTTAAATAAATTAAACAATCATTTCAAAATGGTTTTTAACCATTATGCTTGCTAATTATACATTATCTTTGGAAAATTCTTTCAATAAAATTTTTCCAACACCACCAAAGTACTTGCTTGGACCAATTTCATCAGCAATTGCTTTGAAATCTTTATAAGCATTTTTAACTGCAATAACTTTGCCCATTTTTCCGATTGTTGAAGAATCATTCATGCTATCACCAATATGAATTGTTTCTGAAGGATTAAGGTTTAAGTATTTTTCAGCTACATAACTATTAGCAATACCTTTAGTGGCTTCATTATCAGTAATTTCAATTGCTCAAGCCCGTCCAATAATTTTAACAGAAGAATCAGGATAGTTGCACTCAATATATTTCGCTAGCGCTTTAATACGTTTTTTTGAAAAATCAATTACTAAAATTTTATTAACCTTATCAAAATTAATTTTTTCAAAATTAACACGTTGTGGTTTTAGATGCGAAAATAATGAAATAATTCAGGTTTTTCATGAACCACCAAAAATTTGTCCTGACGAATTAATTGCAAAAGCTGCTTTTTTAGCTACAACATCTTCAATAATTCCCCGCGCAGTATTAGCATTTATAAAAATATTTTTCAAAATCTTTAAGTTTTGATCAATGATAACTGAGCCATTTTGACAAACTGCATATTTAACACCAAGTTTTTTCATTAATTCTATTAAATTATTCGAAGCACTTCGCCCGGTAGAAAATACAATTGGATAATCAGAATTTAATCGCTGAATTACTTCTGTGTTTTTTTTGCCAATAACACAATGGTGTCATAAACCTTTATCAAGTAAAGTGCCATCAAGATCAATAAACGCTGCTTTAGGTTTTTTCATAATAGATCCTTTATTATATTACAAAACATTTTTTTAATTGTAATTTTTAGTTTTTAAGACAATGGTTTTTATTATATTTAATAAATTTTTGTTGTTTATGAATGTAAAGCTTTTATCTTTGCTTTAAATTTACAAATTTTAAAGCATAGCTAAGTTATTTTATAGTTTATAACTTAAATCTAATTTTTTATTTTTCAGAAATAATGTTTTTTATTATAAAAAGACATTATTTCAAAATTTTTTTTTCTAAAATTAGTGATTTTTGGCTATATATAAATGGAGGAAAAAATGAAAAATTTAAGTATTAAGATTTATAATATATGTGGTTTAGATTCCTAAAAATAATAAAAAAGCAAATAATCCTCACAAACTAACAAAAACACAAGCCAGCAAGTATTTAGCTAATTCTGAATTTATCAAATTTGAGCAAGTTACAAAAGAAATTGTTGATGGTAAAGAAAATGGTAAATATTGTGTTTATTATAAGGGGTATTCAGAAGTGAAAAAACCTAATCCACCAATCGATCCAAGACTTGATGAATTTTTAAAAATGTTGCTTAATTTAAATAAAGTAGTTCATGAAAGTATTGCTATGCAGAATAAACGCAATGCTGAGCAAGATCGCAAAGATGCCGAACGCGATAAACGTGAAGCTGAACGAGATAAAAAAGATGCCGAACGCGATAAAAAAATTGAACAAATTTTGCGTGATCAACAAAAAATTAAGGCAGATCAACAGCACATCAAAGAAAATCAAAAAGAAATCAAAACTATTTTAAAAGATCATGGTCAACGCATCAGCGCTTTAGAAGTAAATGTTAGCCAAATTAATAAAAGAATTGGTGTTTTAGAATCTTATCATCAAAATCCGCAAGATAAATAATTTATTTTTAGCAATTCCAAAATGATGTTTAGTAAAATACAATAAAAATTTATATGGAAAGCTATAGCTTAACTTCTAGCATTAAAAATTTTTAATGGCTTTTTTATTTAAAAGTCATTTTTTATTACTTTGAATTTCTTACTGCCAAAAATTTTTAGGTATTTCTAGCCCTAAAAAACTTTTTTCCAAAAAATTTTTTTACAAAATTAGTAATTTTTGGCTATATATAAATGTGAGACATAAAAATAAGTTTAAACACATGGGCATGGGGATTTTAGTAATGGTAATTGTAATTACCAGTCTTTTTTCATTTGCATTAAAAGATAATCATTATCAAAATGTTTCACAAATTACTGTTGAAATTAAAGGTGAAGTGTATTTTCCAGCTACATTTGTTGTTGACAAAACAACGACATTGGGGCAATTGCTTCAAAAAGTTAAACCTAAATTTGATGCAGACTTAAATCAGTTTAATAAAAATCAAAAATTTACAAATAACACAACTATTGTTATTCCTAAAAAAGACAATATTAACGCAACAGCAAAATTAACTGCATGAAAGGACTTACATACTTTAAATGATTTTACAAGTTTAAAAATCAGTAATAAGGTTGCTAAATTACTAGTGGAATTAAAAAATCAAAAAGGAAATCAAGTTACTTGAAATGATATTGAAAATACCAAGGGAATTGGCAAGACCATTTTCAAAAAATTACAAAATTTAATAACCCTTGATTACTAATTTTAATCTCCACAATTCACCTTCTACTAATTTTAAATCAGTTATTTATGATTTATGCAATTTGCATTGTTGTAATTACTAATTTTTTACTTTTAGTTAAAAATTGAAAATTAATTTTTCTTAATTGCTTAATAATTATAAGCATTTTGTTTTTGTGACATTTTTGATATATTAAGACACTTAGTGAATTCGAACTCAAAGGTGAATATGTAATTATTGATCGCTTTAATGGTGGGTTTGTAATTAAAAATAATGGTGAAAAAGTTTTTGTGAAATCTCAAGCTGAAATTTTATGAAATTCAGTTGTAAAAATTCAAGGTAAAGCAATTGCAACTAAACTTTTAAGCGATAATTGACAATGACAAAAATTTTTACAATCCAAAAATATTTATTATCAAATAAGCAAAAACACAAGTGTTACATTAATTAGTTCTATTCCAAATACAATTGACAAAATTGAAAATTATTTTCAAACGGGGTCAAAATATTATTTAAAATATTTACCACTAATTTTGTTAGGTAAACAGAATAACTTAACTATAGAAGCAGTTAGTTTAATTACATCAATTAATATTTTGCACCTTTTTGTATTTAGCGGCTTTCATGTTGGGCTAATTTTAAAATTTTTTCAATGATTTTTTAAAAAAATTTTAAGAATAGATAATTTTTGATATTTAGTTTTTTTCTTGCTATTTATGTTTTTATACCTTTATATCACAAATTTTCCGCTTTCAGCATTACGAGCTGTGGTGTTTCTTATTTTATGAGAAATTAATAAAAGATTTTATAAGCAGTATTTTTCGCGTCTTAGCATTTTAAGTTTTGTAGCTTTGTTAATGATATTGATTAATTTGAATGTTATTTTTAGTCAAAGCTTTATTTACGCTTTTGCAATTACATTTGCAATTTTTACAATTTTAAAAATTACAACTAAATCTCAAATTATAAAAAATATCACAATTTATTTAGCAGCTTTTATAACAGCTACAATAATTTCACTAGCAACAGGCAAAAATGTTAACTTAATGGGGATATTTTATGGGTGAATCTTTTTACCATTAATTATTTTTAGCTATGCTATTGCTTTTAGTTTATTTTGAGTAAAAGACTTATTAAATTATTACTTTTATTTTTTAAATTTTATATTCGAATTATTTGCTCAATGAAATATTTTTATCAACATTAAGTATTGAAGTTTTCAATATAAATTATTGGGTATTTATAGTTATGGAATTGTATTATATGGGATTATTTTTTACAAAACAAAACTTACCTGAATTGGTAAGTTAAGTATTTAGTATTTATAGTTTGAAATTTGCCCTAAAACTTTTTTATCTTTTAAATATTTTTTATAATTTTGTTCCGAGCGCAGAGTTCATAATAAAAATGGTAAATTTAGTTTGCTATAAATTGCTTTATTTTTATCGTAAATTTGAGTTCATGGGTGCAAGAATTGACAAACTTTTTGAATACGCTTGGAGTCGATTTTAGTAAATTGACGATGAGTTCAAAATAAAAATCCTAACTTCAACTCATTATCTAATTCATGCATTTTGGTTAGTGATTCAAAATTAAAAGATGAAAAAATGATTTTTGCTTTTGCTGTTGGAAATTTAGAAATTACTTGATAAATATTTTTTTCAATTCCTAGGTATTGCACAATATCAGTTTTAATTTCAACATTAATCACTGTAAACTTATCTAAAAACATTGTTAAAAATTCTTCCAGTGTTAGTAATTTTTGATGAGGAACTTCAATGTTAAAAAAAGCTCCATAATTTAAATTTTCAATTGTAGCAAATTTTGATTTAGCAATAGCATAATCTTTTAAAGTGGTTCGATCAGTTGTTTCATCATGAATTACTACTAATTCACCATCGATAGTTTGATGAACATCTAATTCTACCCCATCAAAACCAAATTGATAAGCTAATTCAAATGCTAAAGTTGTATTTTCTGGAGCGATAGCACTATAACCACGGTGAGCTAATAAAAGTTGTTTTTTAAGCATTATTCAAGTCCCTTCAACGGAAAAATCTTAAACCATATTTGTTATTTTCTTTTAATGTGACTATATAAACAGCTAAACCAGCTAGTCATCCCAATAAGGCAAATACCGAAGCCAATATTAAAATAATTTGGTAGCCAGTTTGTGAGGTACTAGTTCCACCATCAACTTCATATGCTTTTTGAATTGAAGCTGCAATTTGGTAAAATCAAGCATCGGGGCTAAAGGCAATTAATGAAATTAATGCACTAACAACTCCATATGAGTTTTTTGGACGGTCAATTTCTGCAGCTTGAGCATATCTTAGTGTCACCATTACTCAAGCTAAAGCTGAGGATAGCAAGAAGAAGAATGAGAAGAAAACAGTAACAGCCATTTTTCCAGCATCACTATAATTAGCAAATGAATTTGTACTAAAACCTAGTAACATTGTCATTACAATAGCTAAAATAATTCCCAATCCCAAAGTAATTAATAATAATAAAATAATAGATTTAAATTTATCAGCGAATCTACCTATATATTGCGAAATAACCATTCGCATTCCATATAATCTAATTCCTCCAAATATCAATAATGCAATTGTTGGTAATTTAATAATGTTGTTTAATGTTTGGCTTAAAAAGTAAGAAAACACTGATTGAAACATGTACATTCCCATAACAAATAAGGCAAGTGCTCAAACTTTTCAGTCTCGCATTACTTTTAATAACGTTTTAAATTCAACAGCATATTTTTCAGTTGTTTGTTTTTCTTTAACGAAAAACCAAATTCCTACAGCGGTAGCCATTAAAATAAAAGCAAAAAGATAAACATAACCAGTAAATGGTGCGTCATATGTAGCAACATTATTAGTTTTTATATAATTTACAGTAAATAATTTTACAAAAGTACCAATTCCAAAAACGAATATTAATCCTACAAGTCCATTAATAGAACCTTGCAATCCATAAGCGAATCCTTGATTTTCTTTATCTGTTTGTTGCGAAACAAGTTTTCATAAAGGTGTTCAGAATAGTGGTGTTGAAGTAATCCCTCATAATGCAAAAATCACATAATACTGGTAAAGTAAATTTTCGTAGGCCATTCCAGCACCTTTAAGTGCTAGCGTTCCAAACCACAAAGTAATTAACCCAGCACCAAAAACAGAGATAGACAACATTTTTCTTGAACTAAATTTATCAGCTAGTCATCCACCAGGAAGTTGAGTTAATAAAGTTACTCAACCGATGATAGCTGTAAACACAGACATATCAGATTCTTTAACGTGCAAAGAAGTGTGAATATTAGGAATCACACCTTTTAAATAATAAGGTGCAGCAATAACAAAAACATCAGCTATTGCCAAAAGTGCTAGGGCAATTAATCGCCATTTTCCAAGCGCTTTTAATTTATTAAAAAATTTCATATATTATTCCACCTTCTTAATACATAAATCTTGCTTGTCTTTCGGCTTGATAATTGCAATGGCGATATCACCAATAACAAATCCAAAAAACAAAATTCCTGAAATAACTGAGTACATAACCATGTCAACAAAATTTTCTTGCGCAAAGTTTGTTTGAGTTCAAATTAAAATTAAAATAAGCGGCAATACAGTGACACACAAAAATTTTACAATAGCTGAGATTCATTTTTTTAAGTAAATTCGATCAGCAGCTATAAATCATAAAAATAATGCAAGTAATAAATTAGTTGTATATTTATAAGTTGATTTAGATTTACACCAATAGTCATTTAGGATTGATTGTTTAATAATGCCTTGTTGTTGAAGAGATTTTGCCTTTTCTAATTCAGCTTTAATTTCTTCATCGTTAAAAATATATTTAGTTTTTTTCATAATTCCTCAATTAAAAAGTGATCAAACATCTAAAAAGAATGCAATATAAATTATACATAAAATATTTTAGTTTTCTTAAAACTACTTCTTAATTATTCACTTTAATTACAAAGTTTTTATTTTACTAAAAATTTTTAAATTACAAATTTACAAAGTTATGATTTGTTTAAACTTTTAGAAAAAATGCTTTAGAATTTATTTGATATGCAACAATTAATTGGGAAATTTTTTCGCTATATTTTTAAAAATGAAACTACCAGTTTTTATGTTGGTTTATTTAAAATTGAAAAAAATCTTCAACATGAAAATTATAAAGTTGAAAGTGAAGCAGAAATTACTGATAATTATATTAGCGTTAGTTCTAATAAAGCCTTTGAAATTGGTATCAAGTATCAAATTGTTGTTACACCTGATTTAAAATCAAAGTATAAAAATTCTTTTAAATTGCAGCACATTAATGATTTTGTAGAAAATGATACTAAAGGAATTATTAATTATTTATCATCTAAAAAATTTCCTGGTGTTGGCAAGACTTTAGCTGCAAAAATTGTTGATAAATTAGGATTAGAAACATTAGATATTATTAAAAATAATCCCAATGCTTTAGATGATGTTGAATTTAAGCTTAGTAACGAAAAGAAAGCTGTTTTAATTAAAGGTATTAGTTCTAATGATTTAGAAAATAAACTATTACAATTTTTTCAAGAAAAAAAATTGTCAATGACTCTATATCAAAAAATCATTAATACTTATGGCGCCAATGAATACTATAATAAGTTTCATACTTTTCCCTTTTTAATGTGACTAGAAAATCACGCTTTTGATTTTTATCAAGTTGATAACTTAGCAAAAGTTAATCAAATTAGTGATTTTGAACGCCGTAAATTTTTTGTTTTATATCAATTGATTAATCTCATGTGAGAAACGGGATCTACTAGAATTTTACTATTTAATTTATTTAAAAAAGTTAACAACTTTTTAATTCTCACAAAAGAAGAATTTGCAGAATATCTTAAAACTTTGATTGATGAAAATTTAGTGATATTGTATGATAAAAAATACATCACTAGTACCCAAATGTTTAATAAAGAAACATTTATCACTGATTTTTTAGATCAATTAAAACAAAAACATAGTAGTTTGACATTTGGTAAAATTGATAATTATTTTGACAGCGAACAACGCAAAGCGATTGAAAATGTTTTTACTAATAGTGTCAATATTATTACTGGTGCTCCAGGAACAGGTAAAACCGAAATTCTAAAAGCTATTTTGTTTGAACTAAGTAAAACGATTGAAACTAATAAAATTGTCGTCTTAGCCCCTACAGGGAGAGCTGCTTATCAGATTTGAGCTAAAACTAATTTTAAAACTCGAACAATTCATTCATTTTTAGGATGACAAAATGGCGCTTTTGAGTTAAATGCCAATAATCAAATTGATGTAAGCGTTTTAATTATCGATGAATTTTCAATGGTGGATATTAATTTATTTTATGATTTATTACAAGCTCTTAATTTTAAAGCTATTCAAAAAATTATTTTAATTGGTGATAAAAATCAAATTCCTTCGATTTCTGAAGGTTATTTATTAAATGATTTTATTAATGCCAAAAAATTTAATGTTAATTATTTAGAAAAAAATTACCGTCAATTACACGGATCTAACATTATTAGTGAGGCCTCATTAGTCAATCAAGGTTTAGTTCCTAGCTTAACACAAAAAGATTGTTATTTTGTACCAGCAAATCCATTGAATTTTTATCAAATTTTTGAAACTCATTTTAATTCATTGAGCTTACAATATTCAATTGAAGATTTGACAATTTTAGCACCAATGTATGATGGCATAACTGGGATTGATCAAATTAACATTTTTGTGCAAACCAAGTTATTTCAACATCGTAATGATGTTGAATCCTTTATTAATAATAATAAAAAATATTTTATTGGTGACAAAATTATTCAACTGGATAATAATTATGAAAACAATGTTTTTAATGGTGAAATCGGTTATATTGAAAGCGTTCATTATTTTAAGGAAAAAATTCAATTCATTATTGCTAAATTTATGGGTAATAAACTTGTGAAATATACTTTAGCGGAATGAAGCAAAAGTGTTACTCTTGGCTATGCAATTTCAATTCATAAGTTTCAAGGAAGTGAATCACTTGCTGTCATGATGATTATTTTTCAAAATCATAGTGTTTTGTTATCTAAAAAATTATTTTACACCGCCATGACACGAGCGCGTGAGCAGTTATTAATTATAGGTGAGACTGAAGCAATCGTTAAAGCAGTTCAAAGTGATCAAGACTCACAACGGCTAACCAATATTAATTACATTTGAAATAACTCATCAATAACTGATGTTGACTCTGAAGAATAAATTTTTTAATAGTTTTGCATAATTGCAAAACTATTTTATTTTTAAAGATATTTGCAATTATTAGCTAAATATATAAAAAACTCTTGTATTTTACAAGAGTTAGTTAATTATTAAAATAACTTAAATTAAAAATACTTTAATATTCTATTTGGTATTTTTCAAGCATTTTAAAGGCTTTAGCAATTTTCTTATCAGTAGCAGGAAAAAGTAGTTTTTCATTTTTGAATCTAAAAGCCTCAGGCGAAGAAACGTCCAATACAAAATAATCAGTGTTAGCTAAAATTAAGATCATCGGCCAATGAATAAACATACCATACATAAGTAATGTTAGACCTCCGTAAATTTGAATTTCTGTTAAAAGATGAATAAATTTTAAGTGATTAGCAGGAATGATTTTATGTTGCAATATTAAATATATCATACCAATAATAAAGCTTGTGCCACATATATATGCAACAACTCAAAGTGAATTTTTATATCTTCGTGAATTCCAAATTGAATATAAAACTAAAGCAAACTTGGTTTTTTCTTCTGTTGTTATTAATTTGAATCTTCGATTTTCTTGATTGGCATTCTCTTTTAAAATACCTTTTAAATGTTCAGCTTCAAAACTGCTTTGCTTTCAATAATCTACCATTCAAAAAAAATTAGTTCTTCTTTTATCTTGGCTATCTTCATAAAGATAAAAATCAGCTGATTTAATAATGTTTTCATATTCTTTTCTAGATTTAACTATTTTAGAGCTTATTAAATCATCAACTAATTCTTCTTAGTTTCGTAATGTTTCGAGACTGCTTTAAAAAGTAAAATTTCATAATCATGGTATTTTTTTTTCTTTTTTCAAAACATAATCAGCAAAAATATAAATAAGATAAAAAATGCAAAAAGTACAACATTAGTAATTATATTATTTATGTTAGCTCAATTATTATCATGCATTTTTCAAAAAAATAAATTTAGTGATACACAAAGAAAAATTGTTGTTAAAAAAAGACACAAAAATAAAACTGGTTTATGTCTAATAGATTTAATTTTAGAATACAAAAACATAAAAACTTTTTCTTGAGCTGTATCTTCAAATATATCATTTGAATCAGGTATTTTTTTAAAATTATCTGAAGTCATTTAATATCTTAACTATTCATTTCTTCAGGAAAGAATGTGTATAATCGAAGATACAGAAACAACAGTATCAAAAAGAGAAATTATAGAACCAATCGGTGAAGCTCAAGCTGTTGCAACAAGCGCTGCTCTTTTACCAACTAAATTAGATGCAAAAGAGGTTATTTTTACTGCTGATTTATTTACAACTTTTTCATAAATAAATTTTGTTAATTTTGGTATAGCAGTAAAACCTACATAATTTTTAAGTAGATTTGAACTTGTTTTAGCAGCAATTTTTTCAATAATTTTTTTTGTTATTGCTTCGATACCTTTTCCTCCTGCCATTCTTATTGCAGAAAAAGTTGATGTTAAATCAACTATTGTTAAAATATCAGCAACACCTAATTTTTTAAAACCTTTAGTTGTTTTTTGAATTTCACTCATAAATTCATTGTATGGCATTTTCAATAATTTTTCTATTATTTTTCATTCATCAGTTTCAAGAATTTCATTCAACTCATTTAATGTACTTTCTAATGAATATTGCATTTCAAAAGATTCATTTAAAAAATAAGTTGATATACCAGCTTGAACACCAGCTGCAATTGCACTTGGAATTGTTCCTCCAAAAGTTCAAAACGCTGCAGCCGTATAGGTTGCTGCAAGACCTCAAGCAGCAGCGGTTAACGTTGCACTAGCTATATTAAAACCCTTAACACTAGATAAATATTTTGAAATTGAATCTATAGATTTTCTTAGTTTTTCTATTTCTTTGCTTCATTTTTGGACTTTTTCTTCATATTCTTTTTTATCGCTAAAATTTTTATTACTTAATGATCTTGTTAATTTTATATTTTTATTAATACTTAAATTACTTTTTTGTCTATTAAAATTTCTAAAAGAGTTTTTTGGGATATGCTTTAAAATAGATTTTTTTTCATTTCTATTTTGCATGTCAAGAGTGTTATTTGCAATGTTAACAAATTCATTAGAGTAATTTTGATTAAAAATATTACTTAAAGAAAAATCGAAATTCTTTTCTTTGTTGCTATTTTGAATGTTTTCTAAATTTAATAATTCTTCTTTTAATTTTTTTATAATTTCAGGATCATTTGTAGATTTAATTAAATCATTTAATATTTTACTTTTTTCATAAAATAAAGCACTATCATTTAAGTTAAAAAACTTGTTAAAATTTTGCTTAAAGGTTTCTTTTTCTAAATCATTTTTAAAAACTTTTTCATTTAAAATTTCTACAATTTTATCATCAATATTATTATTTGAATTATTAATCATTGAAAATAAAAATTTTTCATCATTAAACAAATGATTTATTTTAACAAAAGCTTCTTTAATATTCTTTTCTTCATAACTTAATTCAAAGCTACTTTGTTGATTTATATTAATAATTTGCGTTGATTGCTGAATTGGCTGCAAAATTTAGTGAATCTCCCATATTGAAAAGAATGTTTTTATACTTCATTAATATCACCTACCTTTAATTTATCAATATTTTATTATTAAACTAAATAAAATAACAAACGTATTATAAAATATTTTTAAAAAAAGTATAAAAAAAACTCCATTAAGGAGCAACTGTAATAGTTATCTGAAAACTGAATAGTAGACTAATTAACGATCGGTAAAAATTAAGTTATATTGGTTTTGGTTTTGATAAGTTAAAAAATAAAAAATTAAAATTATAATAAAGTTCTATTAAAAAAATACAAATATTTTAAAAAACAAATAAAAAAAGGAGGTTTATTATTTTTGACTAGTAAGGTCAAAAAGAATTATGTTACGTAAATAACTGAAAAATAAATAATACAATTTATAAAACAAAAAAAGGAGTAAACATGTTTATAAAATTATAATGATTTATATAGTAATAATATTTTTTTAATAACTCAAAGTTGTAATAAATACAATCTTTGAAGCAATAGAAATTATTAAATCAATCAATTTATTAGTACTGGTTAGCTCAATGTATTACTACACTTACACACCCAGCCTATCGACCTCATCGTCTATAAGGAATTTCAAGGGAACATTCATCTTTGAGGAGGCTTCCCGCTTAGATGCTTTCAGCGGTTATCCTTTCCGTACTTAGCTACCCAGCTGTGCCATTGGCATGACAACTGGAGCACCAGTGGTACGTCCACTCTGGTCCTCTCGTACTAAGAGCAGCTCTCATCAATATTCCAACGCCCACACCAGATAGGGACCGAACTGTCTCACGACGTTCTGAACCCAGCTCGCGTACCGCTTTAATTGGCGAACAGCCAAACCCTTGGAACCGACTTCAGCTCCAGGATGCGATGAGCCGACATCGAGGTCCCAAACCTTCCCGTCGATGTGATCTCTTGGGGAAGATAAGGCTGTTATCCCCGGGGTAGCTTTTATCCGTTGAGCGACGGCCATTCCACAATGTACCGCCGGATCACTAAGTCCTGCTTTCGCACCTGCTCGACTTGTAGGTCTCGCAGTCAATCACACTTTTACCTTTGCGCTCTACATATGGTTTCTGACCATACTGAGTGTAACTTTGAGCGCCTCCGTTACTCTTTAGGAGGCGACCGCCCCAGTCAAACTACCCGTCACGCACTGTCCCCCTCCCGGATTACGGGAGCAGGTTAGAAATTCAAATTAACAAGGGTGGTATTTCAAGGTTGACTCCATGAAAACTAGCGTCTTCACTTCAAAGTCTCCCACCTATCCTACACATGTTAAGCCAAACTTCAATACGAAACTATAGTAAAGCTCCACGGGGTCTTTTCGTCTTGGTGCGGGTACCCAGCGTTTTCACTGGGACCATAATTTCACCGAGTCCAATGTTGAGACAGTGGGGAGATCATTGTGCCTTTCGTGCGGGTCAACAATTAATTGACAAGGAATTTCGCTACCTTAGGACCGTTATAGTTACGGCCGCCGTTCACCCGGGCTTCACTTAATTGCTTCGCAAATGCTAACAACCTCACTTAACCTTCGGGCACTGGGCAGGCATCACCCCCTATACATCGTTTTGCAACTTAGCAGAGAGCTGTGTTTTTGCTAAACAGTTGCCCCCCCCATTTTACTGTGACCTACTTATCTCTATCTTAAATAGCCTTAGTAGGTACCCCTTCTTGCGAACTTACGGGGTCATTTTGCAGAGTTCCTTAACATTGGTTTTCTCGCTCGCCTTAGAATACTCATCTTGGGAACGTGTGTCCGTTCTCGGTACGGGTCACTTTAAAATTAACGCTAGAAGCTTTTCTTGGAAGCATGAAATCATACAATTCGTTACTTGGTAAACCGTTCACTATGCATCATAACTTAGGGTTATGCCATACGGATTTGCCTATATGACCCCCTTATTACTTACCCCACAATCCAATAAGTGGTAGTATTATCCTTCTCCGTCACTCCATTGCTTTTAAAGCAAGTACAGGAATATTAACCTGTTATCCATCGACTACGCATTTCTGCCTCGCCTTAGGCCCCGACTAACCCTGGGTGGACGAACCTTCCCCAGGAAACCTTTCCCAATAGGCGTCAAAGATTCTCACTTTGAATCGTTACTCATGCCGGCATTCTCACTTCTAAACGCTCCACCAATCCTCACGATTTGGCTTCGTCGCAGATTAGAACGCTCCTCTAACGCGAAACTTTAAAAAGTTCCACCCGTAGCTTCGGTATTATGTTTAGTCCCGTTACATTATTGGCGCAAGGCTTCTTGACTAGTGAGCTATTACGCACTCTTTAAATGATGGCTGCTTCTAAGCCAACATCCTAGTTGTTTGTGAAGCCTCACAACCTTTCTCACTTAACATAATTTTGGGACCTTAGCTGACGATCTGGGTTGTTTCCCTCGCGAATACGGACGTTATCACCCATATTCCGACTGCATAATAATACACACTGGTATTCGGAGTTTGATTGTAGTCAGTACAGCTAGGCGCCGCCATTCCACATTCAGTGCTCTACCCCCAATGCTTAACATTACACGCTAGCCCTAAAGCTATTTCGAGGAGAACCAGCTATCTCCAGGTTCGATTGGAATTTCACCGCTATCCACAAGTCATCCGGGCACTTTTTAGCGTACTACGGTTCGACCCTCCACTTAGTTTTACCTAAGCTTCAGTCTGCTCATGGATAGATCACCTGGTTTCGGGTATACATCAACATACTTAAGCGCCCTATTAAGACTCGGTTTCCCTTCGGCTCCGCTTTTTTCCACTTAACCTCGCATGTTAACGTAACTCGCCGGCCCATACTGCAAGATGTACGCCATCACCCATTAACGGGCTCTGACTAATTGTAAGTATATGGTTTCAGAATCTATTTCACTCCCCTCCCGGGGTTCTTTTCACCTTTCCCTCACGGTACTAGTTCACTATCGGTGTCTGGTTAGTATTTAGCCTTACCGGGTGGTCCCGGCAGATTCAGACAGGGTTTCACGTGCCCCGCCCTACTCAGGATGCAGTCAAGAGATTTTGCCATTTCGCTTACAGGGGTTTCACCTTCTATGCCAGAGTTTCCCAACTCTTTCTGCTATAACAAAATTTTGTAACTCTATATAGACTGTCCTACAACCCCTTCTAATGAAGGTTTGGGCTTTTCCGCGTTCGCTCGCCGCTACTGACGGAATCATTATTTATTTTCTTTTCCTGTTGCTACTAAGATGTTTCAATTCACAACGTATATCCCTTACTTAACTATGTATTCATTAAGTAGTAGTTAGAGGTTAATCTAACTGGGTTTCCCCATTCGGAAATCCCTGTATCATAGCGTATTTCCAGCTCCACAAGGCTTATCGCAGGTAATCGCGTCCTTCATCGACTTCCAGACCCAAGGCATCCACCATATACTCTTACTTATTTAATAATAAGTAATCCTATTGTTCAAGATTTGTATCTATTAAGGTTTTGAGTTATCTATTTTAAAAATAATATTAAAATTATTTTTACTCGGTTGAAATCAAGACATTTTATAAATTTTTGGGTTTACAAACATATCATGATGTCGTTTCGTTAAAATATTCATGAAAAAATCATGGTTATTTCTACTATTCAGTTTTCAAAGAACTATTACAATTTTAGAGAGTATAGAACTCTCAAAACTGGATACAAAATATTGCTTGGCTTAAAGCACCATAATTAACCTTATTAATAAATATAATTTATTTAGTGACCAATAAGGATTTTTAAAGCCAGTAAGATAACTTAACTTAGTAAGTTATGTGATGTACTCCGTAGAAAGGAGGTGATCCATCCCCACGTTCTCGTAGGGATACCTTGTTACGACTTCACCCCAGTCATCAGTCCTGCCTTAGACAGTCGTCTCCGAAGTTAACTAACCGGCTTCGGGCATTACCAACTCCCATGGTGTGACGGGCGGTGTGTACAAGACCCGAGAACGTATTCACCGCAGCGTAGCTGATCTGCGATTACTAGCGAATCCGACTTCATGAAGTCGAGTTGCAGACTTCAATCCGAACTGAGATCGGTTTTTTGAGATTTGCTCCATGTCACCATATTGCGTCTCTTTGTACCGACCATTGTAGCACGTGTGTTGCCCCACTCGTAAGAGGCATGATGATTTGACGTCATCCCCACCTTCCTCCGGGTTAACCCGGCAGTCTCTCTAGAGTCCTCAGCATTACCTGTTAGTAACTAAAGACAAGGGTTGCGCTCGTTGCAGGACTTAACCTAACATCTCACGACACGAGCTGACGACAACCATGCACCATCTGTCACTGTGTTAACCTCCGCTATGTCTCCATAGCATTGCACAGGATGTCAAGAGTGGGTAAGGTTCTACGCGTATCTTCAAATTAAACCACATGCTCCTCCGCTTGTGCGGGTCCCCGTCAATTCCTTTAAGTTTCACTCTTGCGAGCATACTACTCAGGCGGATCATTTAACGCGTTAGCTGTCTCAGTGAGTTCCCCACCGAGTAATGATCATCGTTTACGGCGTGGACTACCAGGGTATCTAATCCTGTTTGCTCCCCACGCTTTCGTCCCTCAGTGTCAATATGCAACCAGTTAGCTGCCTTCGCCATTGGTGTTCTTCCTAATATCTACGCATTCCACCGCTTCACTAGGAATTCCACTAACCTCTTTGCAATTCTAGTCTATCAGTATCTAAAGCGAACCGGAGTTGAGCTCCGACCTTTGACTTTAGACTTAATAAACAACCTACGAACGCTTTACGCCCAATAATTCCGGATAACGCTTGCGACCTATGTATTACCGCGGCTGCTGGCACATAGTTAGCCATCGCTTTCTGATAAGGTACAGTCATGCTAGAATCATTTCCTATCCTAGTTTTTCTTCCCTTATAACAGCAGTTTACAACCCGAAGGCCGTCATCCTGCACGCTGTGTTGCTCCATCAAGCTTTCGCTCATTGTGGAAAATTCCCTACTGCTGCCTCCCGTAGGAGTCTGGGCCGTATCTCAGTCCCAGTGTGGCTGTTCAGTCTCTCAACCCAGCTAAACATCATCGCCTTGGTAGGCCATTACCCTACCAACAAGCTAATGTTCCGCACCCCCATTTTTAAGCGGGGCTTTGAGGCCCCTTTTGAAGCTCCTTCATGCGAAGGAACCACGTATTTGGTATTAGCACCTGTTTCCAGATGTTATCCCAATCTCAAAGGTAGGTTAGGTACGTGTTACTCACCCATTCGCCACTAGTTCTTTGGCAAGCCAAAGAACTCGTCCGACATGCATGTATTAGGCACACAGCCAGCGTTCATCCTGAGCCAGGATCAAACTCTTAAAAGTAATTGATAATTATGGTTTTTGTATCCAGTTTTGAAAGATCTATTAACAAGCACATTAACAAGTTTTTTGTGTTTCTTGTTTTAAAATAGTGCAAGAGATATTTTAACACATTTTTTAATTTTAGTCAAGTATTTTTTTAAAAAAGTTTTTTGAATTATTTTTTAAAGCAAGTGACTTGGGTCATTAAATGGTTTTGTAACTCGAACATTTTTAAGTGCTTTTGTTATTACTACTAAACAAGTTAGCGTTTAAAATACTATCATATTTTTTAACTAAGTCAAGTATTTTTTTAAAACTTTTGGAAATTCTTTTAGTTTTAATAAATACTTGACACTATTATAGTGGTTTAAAACAAAAGGGTTCGTTATTGCTTTTGTTAACCGCCAATCAAGTTAGTGTTTAAAATACTATCATATTTTTAATAAAGAGTCAAACATTTTTTAAAATTTTTTTCATTTCGGGTTTTAAAGCCTTATGAATAGTAATTTTGAGCTTCAAAAATAAAAAAAATTAGCTATTTAATGCTAATTTTGTCACGATAGATGTTAATTGTTTTGATTTTATTACCTCGTGGTGCAAGTGTTAAATGCACAGCATTAAATTGAGCGGGGTTATTAGAAGGTAAAAAAGCTACCATTGAGTTATAGCGCATTTTGCGATACACTTCATCATAGTTAGCGCCAATAGCGCTATCACAAGGACCGGTCATACCCACATCTGTAATAAAAGCAGTTCCGTTTGCTAAGATTCGTGCATCATTAGTTTGCACATGGGTGTGGGTTCCCAATACTGCCGTTACTTTTCCATCTAAATAAAGTGATAAAACATTTTTTTCACTTGTTGTTTCAGCATGGAAATCAACAAGGTGATAATCAGCCTCATCATTAGCAATAATGGCATCAATGGCATCAAAAAAAGAATTGGCATATTCTTCACCTCAGGGTGGTAATAGTTTATTAAAGATAATCCCCATTAAAGATGTAACCCGTAAACTAATGCCATTAATGTTAAAAACACGCGTCCCTTCGCCTTGGTATGAAGCATCGATGTTAGCTGGACGGATAATATCATTATTATTAATAAAAGTTTGAATTTCTTTTTTTGATCAAACGTGATTTCCGAAGGTGAAGGCATTAATTCCTGCTGCTTTTAAAGTTTGGTAATCTTTTCGATTCATACCTTTACGACCAGAAACATTTTCTGCTTGACAAATCACAAAATCAAAATCAGCCTTAGCTTTAATAATCGGTAAGTATTTTTCAACCGCAGCAATGCCGGATTCTCCAAATACATCGCCAATAAAAAGAATTCTTAATTTTTTGTTCATAATTACTTAGGATTATAGTACTTTTAAACTGCTTTTTAATAAATTTGTTAGGTTTTTTGTCTCATAATTTGTATTTTTGTGTTTTAAATAATTCTAATTTTAAAAGTAAAAAAATTTTAATTGATTTAATAACAAATTATTTAGTTAAAAATTAGCTTAATTTAATATAATAAGAAAAATTAAATTTAGGAGGCTTGCCCATGAAAATTGGATCAGAAAAAATTATTTTAAAAGCAATTGAAAAATATGACAATATTTTCATTTTTCACCATATCCGTCCTGATGGTGATTGCTTGGGTTCACAATTTGGTTTAAAAGAAATTATTGAATTGAATTTTCCTGACAAACAGGTTTTTGCTGTTGGTGATTCAAAAAATATTTTAAATTTTTTAGATTTTAAACATAATAACGATTTTACAACGCAAAATTTCCACAATTCACTAGGAATTGTAGTTGATGCTTCTAGTTCAAACCGGATTGAAATGAAAGAGTTAATTTTGGAGGAAAAATTAACTGCAATGGCGCGGATCGATCACCATCCTAATGATGCTAACATTAAGTATGATTACAATTGAATTGATTCATCATTTGTGGCAGCTGCGGAACAAATTGGTTATTTTGCTTGAAAAAATAAGTTAAAGTTAAATCAAAAAGCCCGAGAATATATTTATTTAGGAATTTATACTGATTCGGGTCGCTTTTTTTATAGCAACACTTCAAGTAGAACTTTTGAAGTGGCAGCTTTTCTAACTAAAGGTGGCGAATTAGATATTCAAAAAATTAACCGTTATTTAGCAGTTCGTACTAAACAAGAAATTGCTTTTAGTGGTAATGTTTTATCAAATTTCAAAGTTCAAGATGGAGTAATTTATTATCATGTAACTCAAAAAGTAATTGCTGAGCTTGGTTTATCATATGAACAAGCGGCAGGAGTAAATATTTTAGCTAATATAGAAAATTACCCAATTTGAATTTTCTTTATTGATCAAGGTGAAGGTGAGATTCGGGTAAGATTGCGCTCAAATGGTCCTAAAGTTAATCGAGTTGGACGTCTGTTTAATGGCGGGGGGCATGATATGGCATCAGGAGCAACTATTTATAGCAAGCGCGATATCAAAAAAGTCGTTAATGCTTGTGTAGCGTTATTGAAAGGAGAATTAGATGAAGCCAGATCCTAAAACAGAAGCAGCGGTGCAAGAAATTGCACAACTAATTCAACAACATGATCATATTGTTATTTTTCATCATATTCGCCCTGATGGTGATTGCCTTGGTTCCCAATTCGGGCTAGGTCAGTTGATTCGTGATAATTTTCCTAATAAAAAAATTATTTTAGTTGGTGATTCAAAACAAAGTTTTAGTTTTTTAAATTTTAAACATCATTCTCTACCTAGTGATGAATTTTTAGCATCAGCACTCGCAATTGTTGTTGATGCTAACTATAAAGATAGAATTGAAAAACGTGAGCTGTTAGATAAAAATTTATTTAAAACAGTTTTACGAATTGATCACCATCCTAATGATGATGATTTGGGACCTAACACTATTCGTTGAGTTGATGCTAGTTTCATTGCTGCGGCCGAACAAATTGCGGCATTTGCCTATTATTCAAAGTGAAATTTAACTGCTAAAGCAGCACAATACATGTATTTAGGAATTTATACTGATTCAGGTCGCTTTTTATATAATAATACAAGTGCACGAACATTTTATTTATCAGCTTTTTTAATTGAGCATGGTGTTAATATTGGTTATTTACATAATCGCTTAACCCAAAATTCATTTAATTCTTTAAAATACCAAGGATTTGTACTTAATAATTTTCAGCATCAAGATAAAGTAGTTTATTTTGCTATTGATTTAGAAACACAAAAACAGTTAGGATTAAGTCCTGCAGCAGCTGTTCGTCCTAATTACCTTGCTAATATTAGCGGGTTCCCAATTTGGGTATTCTTTAGTCAAGAGGCTGATTTGCGCTGAAGAGTTGAATATCGCTCAAACGGGCCTAGTGTTCGCAATGTCGCTATTAAACATGGGGGTGGTGGACATCTAATGGCTTCGGGATCAATTGCTAATAGCGAAGCTGAGTTTGCTCAAATTATTGCTGATTGCAATCAAGAGATTATTGCTTGAGAAACAGAACAAAATAAACGATAATAAATTGAAAGATTTTTAAATGTATTCCAAACTTTACCATTTAATAGGTAAAGTTTTTATTTATTATTTAAAATTAAAAATAAAAAAACAGACTTTTGCAAGCCTGTTAAATGATTAAATATTAACCTTTGAATGTTCCATCAATATTTTTAACTAAGTAATCAATTAGTTTTAATTTTTCATCATCGGTAGCCATTGTGTTTCCTGATTCAATTGGCATAAAGAATCCAATCTTTTCTTCAGGGATAATTGTCACATATTTAGTTAAGTCAGCATAATCGCTAGACACCAATCTTTCCCCCTTAGCACGGAAATACATGAAACCAAATGTGCTGTCTAAGCCCAGAAATGATGTAGTCATTTTAGTTTTAAAAGCATTTTTAATTGCATCTACTGCACCTGAACCAGGTTTTGCAGCATCTTTTGCAGTAGCTTCCTGAATTTTATAAAATAATTCTGCTACAGAGTGGTTAATATCAAATACTCTTCCTTTGTTATTGCTCACTTTTCAAAGTGATTTTTCCAATTCATTTATATTAACCGTTCCTCTAAAACCGGTAATTAATAAATCAAGTTCTGGTAAATCATTTAGTTTATTCAAAGTTAATTCATATGCAATTTCTTCTGATTCAACTTTGTAAGTCTCTTTGCCATAATTTCCATTTTTAACTAATTTAACTTTTAAAATAGCTTTTGTATCATCGGTAGCATCTACTTCTAAACTTATAGGAACATAATCAATATTTTCATCCTTATTAATTTTAAAGTATTTTTCAATTACAGCTTTTTTAGCTTTATCATCAGTTGCTGCTTTAAATAATTTAGCTAAATAATAAGGCCCTATAATAGTTTCTGGGAAAGAAGCTAATGATAAATCACTCTGAGTTGGTTTTGTTGTTTTATCAACAGCTTGGAAACCTTCTACCTTAACTCATCCATAATATGATAAATATTGGTTAGCTTTATTTTGAAATTGTAATTTTGCATACACTGTTCCCGTTTCATCATTAACAGTCACAATTGGATCTGTATCTTCACTACTTTTTCGCACTAATGATAAATCTCATTCATCAGCATTTTCGGCTAGGACAAAATTTAAAAAATCACCTAATAATTTTTCATTAGCAAATGTATAAGCCGGAATAGTTGCAATTGTTTTAGTTAAAAAATTATTTTTTAAATATAAATTATCTTTTGCAAGACCAATTTGTTTATATTTGCCTAATTTGTAATATACCGTAAATGGGAAAGAATCTCAATTTTGAAATTTATTATTTCCTGACTTGATTGTATTTTGTCTAGCATTGGTAACTCTATCATAATTCCAAATAATCATTGATAAAAATGTTGAAGGGTTGTATGGAGTAACCGTAAAATCAGCATCATATGCATATGAACCTAATAAAATATTATAATTATAGGCTTTAAAATAAGCATCTAAATTAGCATTTTTAGCTGTGTAATCTGTGCTACTACTTGGTTGAGTATAATTAGTTAATTGACCATCATCGGGACTAACCGGAATCATATAACTTCTTTCTGTATAGTTGCTTTGGCTATTATTTTTTTTATAACCTTTAGTAGCGATAGTTACGTGATCTGCAAAATTATTAATTTCACTTTCACTACCTTGAAATGCTAGATAACCATAAAAATCTTGTCATTGTTTTTGTGTTTTTAATGCAGTAAAATGACGTTCCATAATAACACCATAGTTATCACCGGTAAAATCTGCACCAACTACATTATTAACCTGCGGTTTCTGTCATGATAAGGCTGAAGTTTTAGTTAAAGGAATATATTCTTCATTAAATAACGTTGCATTAACATTTGTATTTAAATTAAATTCTTTAACACCAGCTTTTATTAAATCTGTGCTTGGGTCGGAAACTTTAACTAAACGCACTTCGTTTATTTCATTAACGGCAAAGTTTATTTTATCGTTATTAGCTAATTGCAAAATTACATCATAACTATTATCATCAGAAATTTTAGATAAATTGAATTGAATTGAGTTATTATCAGCTGGTGTTTCTCATTCTACATTTTCTTTTTTAGGTTTAATTCTTCATTGTAATCTTAGGTTTTCATTAAGTGGGAAATCATTCCCTAAATTTCTTAGCATAAATTTTAGTTGCGGTGATGTTAAAAAATTGCCTTCAACACCAGCGAATGTAACAATTCCCGGAACTTCGTATTTAAATGTAGTGTTAATTAATGAATATTTTGATAAATCATCCCTATCAGAATTTAACTCCCGGTATTTAGGCAATAATCTAATATGATAACTAACTCCCGGAACTAAATTCTCTGCAGTTGCAGTTGCTTTTTTAGCTGAAGCATCAAAATCGTTTAAATCAAATTCTAGCGTTTCACCATCAGTACCAATCGGTTTTAATGAAAGCTTCATTTCTTCAGGTTTATAAAATGTTGGTAAATCTGTAATTTCATATAAAAGTTTGCCATCGGTGTTGCTTACCAATTTAAAATCAGCTTCAAATTTAGTTTTTTCAATTCTTACATTTGATTCTAAAAATCTTCTAGATGATGTTGCTTTATCTAAAATGTTAAATTCATATTCTGAATCACTTTCAATTGGGAATACATTAGTTGAATTTCCTTCAGCTAGTGCAGATAAATCACCTTTTCATTGACTGCCTAGATGTCCATTCAAAACTAATTGCATATCAGAAATGTTTAAATTAGATTTAGGCGATGTAAAACCAGAAAAACGCGCTGCAGCATTATGATTTGAAATAATTACCTTATGCTTATTAATTCCTGTTGCGAAATCAACAACATGCGGAACTAGTGTAGTTGAAAAGTCAATAGTTTGTGAAACCACAGTTTCTTCATTATCATTATCAAAAACAAATATTGCTTGGTAATCAGTTCCATTTTCTAAATTAGTTAATTCTTGAATCACTGAATTTTGTGTTCCAAGATTAACTAATGTTTTTTTAACATTATTTGCTTCACCATTTTTTCAATATTTTAAATAAAAATTAATTGAAGTGTCATTATTTTTAAGATCGATAAGACTTGATAAATTTGAAATATTAATATTAGCTTTAGTATTTGAAGTGTTTAATGAGTTTAATTTTACTAAACTTTGAGCACCTAATGTATAAACAACTGATTGAAAATCAATGTCTCCTTCTTTCCCGCTTAGGGATAATTGAATTACATATGGTGTATTTTCTTTTAAACTGCCAATCTCACCTTTAAAATGGTATGACTGTTTATTGTCATCTAGTTCATTTTTTTCAGCGATTACAGCAATTCAAGATGTTTTTTCTGGTGCTTCACCATTTTCGCGATACTCCCAATACTTTAAATAAATTTTATTTTTATAATATTCTTCATTCAATGTTTCTGAAGCGAAATTAATTGAATTTTTTTGAGCAACAAAATTAACTTTAGGAATATTAAAAGTATTAAAAATTCCACTTGCTGAAACTGTTTTATAGTCTGAGTTTAAAATTTGATAACTATAGACAACTCTACGATCTAAATTTCCTAGTTTAAAATTTAATGAATTTTCATTATTTGTTTTTTCTAATGCAATAATTTGTGGATTAGGATTTGGTAAATTGGAATCTCAATATTTGATATAAAATTTTTCACCATTAAAATTTTCTAAATTAGAAATTTGAAAATTTACGGATTTATCTGAAAGCGGGACTACATTTGATAAAACTTGTTGGTTAATAGCTTCGCTGTTTTTTTGTCTAGAACTAGGTTGTGTTAAAAGGCTTGCTGAAATGACTCCAGCAATTCCCAAACTAAATACTCCGCCAGCAACCGCTGCATACTTTAATGTGTTTTTTCTTTTTTTATTTTCCATAATTTTTCACCATATCTACTAAAACTTTTTCTAAGTCGGCAATAGTTCCTTCAATCCCTTCACTAACAGGAGCATAAAATCCTTTAGTTGTAGTTTTATCAACTGATGTACTTCCACTACCTCCATTAGTAACTGGTTTTAATGGAGTTGTTCCCATTGGAGAAAAGAATAAAAATCCTAATTCTTTTAAATTACCAATCGGAAAATCTGTTGGGTTATTAATAATTTGGTTAGCTATTTTTTTAACTTCTGCATCATTTGATTCCGAATTTGCTGCGTCTTTAGCTACCGCTTCTTTCATCAGTGCTAAAAAGTCTGGGTATGTTAAATTAAGTGCATAACCTTTACCATTTTTTGTAGGTGCTGTATCAAATCCTGTAATGCCTGATTTTTCCATTGTTACACCTTGATTATCTTGGGTATAAGAGTTTCCATTAGGGAAACCTTTTGATAAAAATGGCAAGTTATTTAAATCATTTAATGGTACAGTAACTTGAACATTTGCTTTTTTAGGTTCGCCAGGTACTCCTCATTTGTAAAGTGTTTTAGTAATTTCTAAATTTAAAACTAATTGATCATATGCAATTCCAGCACCTTTTGGTTTAAAATCTACATTCGAATCTTTCAAAACTTTGAAATAAGTTTCGATTAATGTTTTTTTAGCATTTTCATCCGCTGATTCAGTAAATTCTTTAACAAATCTATAATTACCAATAGCTTGATCTGGGTATAAGCTGAAATTAATATCTTGACTAATAATTTCTGGATTAGATTTTTTCAATCCTTTTAACACAATGTAAAAAGAAAATTCTGTTCCAGTTCCAGAAGTTTTAGGCGTAGCTTGAACTTTCAACCCTAATTCTCCTGTTGCATCATTTGGTAAAATATCATCTTCAGAATTTACAGATAAATTATATATATTAAATTCTGCTCCATAATTTAATTGAAGAATTTTAGTTAAATAATCTTTTTTAGTTTTAAAAAATGCAGGAACAATTTGTGATAGTTCTTTTTTATAATCTCATTTTAAATAAAGATTATCTAGTGAAACTCCAGTTTCTTTAAATCTTTGAATTCTAAATTTAAACCCTTGAACAACTGCTTCTCAATCTTTAAATTTTCATCCAGAACCCATAAAACTAGATGGTTTTACCGGATTTGCTGATGAAAAAAAATTAGGTCCTACACCACCGATTTCAATACGTTTTTTTGCAGGACTATCATTTGCTACATCACCTTCTCTAATTAAATTTGCATGTTTTTCTATAAGATCATCACCTGGATAATCAGAGATATCTAGCGGTGAAAAAATATAAATTCTAGTTGGTCCATATTGTGAATCGCTAGTATTCATGTAATTTTGAAAACCATTTTTAATGTTATTTCCAAATGTTTGAGTATCTGCATCTCCATCATTACCAAAGGCTAAATATTCGTATAAATCAACTAATTTTTTCTTGGTATTAAAATTACGGTAACGTTGTCATGGTTCGTAACGTTGGACACCACCTAAATAATCATAGTTAACAATGTTGTCAACTTTCGGTCTTTGAAATTTTTCTTTTAAAACATTATTAATAAAATCTGTATCCGTTGTAACGCTTAAAACTTCCGCTGTAACAGAATTATTAAATTTAAATTCTGTATTACCTTTTTTGATTAAATTAACTTTACTTGAATCATCTTTATTAAATAAACGCACTTCATTAACTTCGCCTAGTCAGAATTCTTTAGTATTCCTTACAAAAGAAAAAGACTTTGCATCATTAGCTAACTCTGTATTATTCTCGATTTTAAAATTATGAGAATTTTTTTCATTAGGTTCTTCTCATTCGGTAGTGGGATCTTCCGGTTTTTTTCTTCATTGTAAAGTTAAATCTTGTCCAAAAGGAAATGAATCATCAATTTTTGATAATTCAAAAGTAAAGTTAGCATCACTTAAAAATTCTGTAGGTGCAGCTGCGTTATATCATGTTCCAAAATCAAAAGTTAAATATCCTTTTGTCTTAAATTCTGTTAATGATTCACCTAAAAAATTATATTGTTTATTTTGAACTAAACTGTAGTTAGGAAATACAGCAACCCCATATGATTGTAATGGTTCTAGATTATCAAAAGTAACATTTGCTGTTTTATTATCTTTATCAATTGTTGAAATAAATTTAAATTTAACTGGCTGATCACCAAATGTACCATCAGCTTTTTTATCATATAAGTAAGCTACCAATTCATTTTCTTTATAATCTGCAGGTAATTTTGTAAACTTCACTGTTGCTTGATTATGTGTTACTTCAGTATTTTCGATTGTTGCTGCCATTTCAACATTTTGATATGTAAAATTAACAGTTGCAATTTGTGGTTTTGCATAATCTTTATCACTTTTTTCAAATAAATTAAAATTATATTTTTTATTATGTTCTAAGCCTGATACAAAAAGACTAGAAATTCCAAAAACTAAATTTGGTAGCTCAAAAGTTTTAGCAGTTGCTAAAGCATCAGTAACTTTGGTATTTGCTTCGCCTTGCCAAAATACAACTTGCATTGTTTTAGGGTCAATTGATTGCTCGTGATTGTAAGGATTTAAAAAATCTGTAAATGAAACTATAACTTGAGTTCTTAAAGGTAAAAAATCATGTCCTTCTTTATCTAAAAAGATTTTTTGCAATCTAGGTTCAATGTTAGTTACAAAATCTAATCTTGTTGATAACACTTCTTCATCTGAAGAATCCTTATCAAAAATATAAATTTGATAAAGGTCACCTTTGTTTAAATCTTTTAAATCCAAAGTAATTTCATCTGCATTTTGTGGCAATGTTAAATCAACAGAAGTTGCTTTTGAATCTTTTGAAGAAATGTATTTAAAAGCAAATTTATCTTTTTCTCTTCCGAATTTATTGAAGAATTTTTGAATACTTGCTACTTTGATTTTTGCAGTTGTGGTATTTACTTCTAATAAACTCAATTCTAAATCATTTTCACCAGCGGTAAAAAATTCTTTTTGCTCCATTAATGGGACTTCATTATTATTAATTGAAATTGAAACTAAATACCCAGTTCCTGGGTTTAGATCAGCCATCTTAGCCTTAATATAATATTCATTTGGATTATTTTTAAAAGGCACAACTTCAGCTTTTTCTTTTCTAAAGCGGTTATCACCTTCTTTTGAAGCGGTCGCATAAGAAATGTAAATATCACTATCTTTTAAACGAGGATCTATTTTAGTTGATTCAAAAGAAATTTCAGTAGTTGTAGAAACTGCTTTAAAACTTGGATTACTATAAACGAAAAAATCTTTTATTTCTTGTAAAAGATTACCATTTGTATCCAAAACTCTTGCAGAATAATCTTTACCAGGTTGTAAATCAGGAATAACAGCTTTAACACTATTTAAAGCCCCGTCTACAGATGCTTTTATTGATTTTTTTGAATTTAAATTACCATTTTCCCAATATTCAACTATAACTTCTGAATTAGATGGATTAGGTAAAACTTGCGTTAAACTTAATACTAAATTATTGTTTTTTACCCAAAAATTTGAAGCAGTTTTAGTAACTACTTTAAACTCGTTTTCAGTGTTACTTTTAGATAAAAAATAGCTCAAAGGAGTAATTACAACGACCGCTAAAGCCGCTGCTCCACCCCCTAAAAATAACCATTTTTTTCGATTTTTTGGCTTTGATTCCATAAAACCTTCCTTTTATAATATTTAATTAGATTAGTAAAAACATTTAAATAGAATTTTACTAGTTATATATTTTAATACAAAAAAAAAAAAAAAAGAAAAACTAAACTTAAAGTATAGTCTTAAATTTAAGTTTAGTTTTTAAAATAATTTTAAAAAAATTTTATTTTTTTTAGCTAAATATTAATTTTTTTAAAAAACTTTAATGTTTTTTGTAAATTTTTGTAAATATTATAAAAATTTAATAGCTAAAATAAAATTAAAATTAAATATTAAAGTTTTTAAAAAAATAAAATAAAAAAGATCTAATTTATTTATGTTAAATTTTTAATTAAGATTAAATACATGAAATTTTTAGTTTTTTTTTTTTTTTTGATTAATTTTATAAGTTTTAATTTGTCCAACTAAATAAAGTATCAATTATCTTGACTTCATCTTCTTTGCTTAACATTGTATTATCATCAGCAGTCTTCATTAAGAAACTAATATTTTCATTTAAGAAAATATTGTCATTTTTTTTCAAGTCACTATAATTTGTAGTAACTAATTTTTCTACTTTAGCTCGGAAATAAACTACCAAAATTGTTGAGTCTAAACCATTAAATGAAGTAGTTAATTTTGTTTTAAAAGCGCTTTTAATTGCATCAATATTTTCTGTAGTTGAACATTTAGCATCCTTTGCTTTTTGCTTCTTAAATTATGTAAAATAATTTTCCATTGAGTCATTAATATCAAACATTCTAACTTTATTTTTTGTTAAATTTAATGTTATTTTATAAATTCCGATAAAGTTTTATCTGCCTTCATACTAGACTCTAATAAATCTACTTCAGGTAATAAAGCTAATTGTTTTAATTCAAATTTCATAACTTAATTCCTCTGATTTAACATTGTATTAAGTTTTATTGTCGATACCTTTTTAACTAATTTTAATTTAATAATAATTTAAGTTGTATCCGTTGTTTTTATTTCGAAACTAATTGGTTTAAAGTTAATATTTCTAGCTTTATTTAATTTAAGTATTTTTTAATTAATACTTTTTTAGCAACTTCATCAGAAGCATCTGAAAATAATTTTTCTAAATAATATTGTTTCATATTGGATATGTTTCAATTTTTAAATTTATTTAATGTGTTTGAAGATTACAGTTTTCATTTATTTTCAATATTATTATATGTATAATTCGCCATCGAAATAAATGTTGAAGAGTTATACGGAGTTACAGAAAATTCTGCATCATAAGTATATGATCCAAAAAATAATATTGTAATCATTTGTTCTAAAATGTGTGTCAATGTTTATTGATTTTGTTGCATAACCAGTAAAAGGGTTAATTTTTTAATTCAGCATTATTTGGATCTAATGAGATTAAATAATTTCTTTGGTTGTATAAATTTTTTGCATTTCCACTGGATTTATATCTTTAAGCTGTGACTGTTAAATGATTAATAAAACTATTGACATCATTTTCATTTGCTTCAAAAGCAAAATAAACAATAAAATCTTGTTATTGTTTTTCAGTTTTTAATCTTGTAAGATGACGTTCTAAAACTAAACCATTTTTATTAGCTATTTTTAGTTTTTAAAAGTTTTTTTGTTCATTTAATTTCAGTAGCAATAATTGCTTCTAAATCATATTTAGGGGAGTAATTAATAATTTTTTGAGCTTCTGAAATATCTGCCACTAGTTTTGAAGGATCGCCAGGGCGAGCAGCAGTGTAGGTAACATCCAATTTTTGTTTTAATACTTTTTCAAATGTTGCAATAACTTCTTGATTTGAATAACCAATTTGGCTGCCAATATTAATTTCGAAATTTTTATTTTGTTCATCTAACAAAATTTGTGCAGCATCAATATGAGCTGTAGCTAAATCACTAACGTGAACATAATCACGAATGCATGTTCCATCAGGTGTAGGATAATCATTTCCAAAAATATTAATAGACTCTTGGTTTAATGCTTTATAAGTAATAACTGGAATTAAGTGCTTTAGTGGCTTCCTTGAACTAAAAATAAAGCCATTTCTTGCTTTAATATCTGCACCAGCAACATTAAAATAACGCAAAATTGCATATTTCAAGCTATAAGCTTTTGAGCAATCGCGGATAATTTGTTCTGCAAATAATTTAGATCATCCATAAGGATTAATCGGTTGTAATGATGCAGTTATTGCAATTGCTTGATCATTTTTTGGTTCGCCATAAACCGCTGCAGTGGAAGAAAAAATAATATTTTTAACTTTAAATTTTTCCATAACTTTCAAAACTTGAAGCGGCCCCAAAACATTATTTTCATAATATTCTAAAGGTTGATTTACAGAATCGCCAACAAAAATGCTCGCTGCTAAATTTATTACAACGTCAATTTTGTTTTCACTAAAAATTTTTATCAATAAATCTAAATCTTGTGAATTTCCTTTATAAATTTTAATATTATTAAAAAAATCATGTTGATTTCCTGTTGAAAAATTATCTAAAATAATAATATTTTGTTTTTTATCTAAAAGTTGTAAAGCAATTTGGCTGCCAATATATCCAGCACCACCAATTAATAAATAAGTATTCATTTTATGATTTCTCCAAAAGATTTTCTATAATTTGATTTAATAATTTTTTAAAATTTGCATTTTTTAAGAATATTTTGATTAAATTTCTTGTATGTATTTCAATTCCACAAACAGCATTATTTTTTGTGAATAATTTATTGTTTTTTATTATATCAAATGCTAAGTTGGATAAATCAACAAAGTTTAAATAAAAAAACCTGCAATATTTAAATTGCAGGTTTTACACTTTGTTTTTAATCAACTGAATAGTTGTTAATATTAGTGATTAAATCATCTAAAATTTTAGCTTTTTCTTCAGGTGTTGTCATTGTATTATCATCACTTACTTTCATTAAAAAGCCAATGTTTTCACTTGGTAAAATAGTGTCATATTTGACTAAATCACTATGATTAATTGTTGCTATTTTTTCACCCTTAGCTCTAAAATAAACAAATCCTAATGTGTTATCTAAGCCATCGAATGAAGAATTTAATTTTGATTGAAAACTTGTTTTAATTGCTTCTATATTTGCTGTTCCGCCATCTTTAACATCTCGAGCTTTAGCCTCCTGAATTTTATAATACATTTCAGCCATTGATCAATTAATATCGAATATTCTACCTTTTGGTTTAGTTAATCCTAAAGTTATTTTCATCGAATCAGATAATGTTTTATCAGCTTTGGTATTTGTTGACAATAAATCTAAATCTGGTAATCCTGCTAATTGATTTAAGCTTATTTCATAGTCATAAATTTCTGATTCAGTACTAAATTCAGTATTTTTATTAATTCCTTTTTTAATTAGCTTTAATTTAAAAATAATTTTGCTATTATCAGTTGCATTAATTTCTGCACTAATAGGGACATAATCAATATTTTGAGCTTTATCTAATTTAAAGTATTTTTCTAATAAACTTTTTTTAGTTTCCGTAGTTGCCATATTAAAAATGGCTTCTAAGTAATAAGGACCAATAATCGCTTCTGGTAGCTTAGTAATAGTTAGCTCATCTTTTTTAGGTGCAACTTTGTCAACCACTTTGAAGTCACTAATCTTAACTCATCCATAGTATGATAAATAATTATTTTCATTATTTCTAAATCGTATTTTTGCAAAAACTTCACCTGTTGTATCATCTACAAAAACATTTTTAGTAGTTGCTAAGGGGTTTGATTCGAATAATGAAAGAGTTCAAGCGGAATTTTCAGAAGCAAAATTTATAAAGTCTTCTACTCTTTTTTCGTTATTAAAAGTGGAAGCAGGAATTTCAGATTTAGCTTTTAATAAAAAATTATTTGTTAAATAAAGATTGTCTTTAGCTAATCCAATTTGTTTATATTTTCCTAATTTATAATAAACAGTAAATGGAAAAGAATTTCAATTTTTAAATTTATTTGAAGTATCTAAAACTTCTAGTTTTCATGCTTTTTCACGATTATCATATGTATAACTCACCATAGAAATAAATGTTGATGGATTATAAGGTTCAACAGAAAAATCAGCATCATAAGCATATGAACCAAATAAAATATTGTAATTATTATTTATAAAATAATTATTAATGCTTGTTGATTTATCATCAGCATTATCTGCTATAGGAACAGCATAATTAGTTAGCTCAGCTGTTGATGGAATTGCTGATACTAAATAATTTTTGTGTGTATATTGATTTGTTGTATTCTCAATCGTGTAACCTTTAGCAGAAACTGTTAAATGATCAATAAAATTATTAACTTCAGCATCAGTTCCCGTAAAAGCTAAGTATCCTAAAAAATCTTGTCATTGTTTTTCGGTTTTTAAACCCAGAAAATGACGCTCCATGACTGCACCATAATTTGTCCCATCAAAACCGGAACCAACAACATTATTAATTAGCGGTTTCTGTCATTGCAATGTTGATGTTTTTGAAAAGGGAACATATTTTTCATTAAATAATTCTGCATTAACTTTTAAATCGAAATTAAATTCCTTTTCACCCGTTTTAATTAAATCAACATTAGGTTCGCTGACTTTGATTAATCTAACTTGATTAAATGTATTAACACCAAAATTAATTTTTTCATTATTCATTAGTTGTACAACGATTTCATAACTATCATCACTTGGTAATTCATTTAAGATAAATTCAACTGAATTAGTTTCATCAGCAATTTCTCAAGCTTCATCTAAATTATTAGGCTTAATTCTTCATTGCAATCTTAATTGCTCATTAACTGGGAAATCTCTCCCTAAATTTGTTAATTTAAATTTTAAATCAGGGTTTTCTAAAAAGTTGTTTTTAATCACTGATAAAGTTACAAAACCTTGTACTTCATATAGAAAAACGTCATTTTCTAAAGCATACTTGGTTAAATCGTCTTGATCAGAATTTAATTCTGAGTATTTTGGTAATAAGCGAATTTCATAGCTTGTGCCTTTAGCAAGGTTTTCCGCTTGAAATAAAGCTGTTTGATTTTCGGCATCAAAATCTGTTAACTCAAACTCATGAATAATGCCATCGCCGCCAATTGGCTTAAATACAATTTTCATTTCTTCGGGTTGATAAAATTTCGTTAGATTAGTAACCTTATATTTTAGAATATTATTTTCATCACTAATTTTTTCAAATTCAGCCTTAAACTCCTCAGAAGCAAAAGTTAGTTCTGGGTTTAAAAACTTTTTCGATGATGTCAATGTATCTGTAATGTTTACTGAATATTCTAATTTTGGCTTAATCTCAAAAATATTAATTGAGCTTCCAGCACTTAATGTGTTTAAAACTTTTTTGGTTTGTTCATTTTCTGAATCTACAACTAATAATTGCATATCATTAGTATTTAATGTTTTATGTGGTGATACAAAACCACCAAAACGAACTACGGCGTTTTTATTTGAAAGTAAAACTTTTCTATTTTCTCCATCAGCCAATATATTTGTAAATGATTCAGAAAATGGTGTAATATCAGTTGTGAAAGTTACTGTTGAGGAAGAAATTTTGTCTTCATTGTCTTGATTCATAACAAATACAGCTTGATATTCAGTCCCACTTTTTAAATTTAAAAGTTCTTCAATTAATGAGTTTCTTTCTTTTAACTGAAATTCATGAAATTGAACTTTTTCAGGTTGATTTTTTTCTCAATATTTAAGAAAAAAAGTTGCTGATGAATCAAGTTTACTAATATCTAAAAAAGTGGATAAATTAGAAACATTTAATTTAGCTGTGTTTATTGTTGAAGACAAGAAATTTAATTTCGCACCACTATCAGCACCCATTGTATAAATTAATGTTTGAAAATCGATATCTCCTTCTTTACCACTAAATGACAACTGGATTACATAAGGAGTATTTTCTTCTAAATTATTAATTATTCCTTTGAAATAATAAGATTGATTGACTTCATTTTCTTCATTTTTTTCAGCCACAACTTCTAATAAATTTGTTTGTTCTGGAGCGAAAATACCTGGTTGATATTTTCAATATTTTAAGAAAATTTTATTTGTATAAAATTCATTATTTAAAGAATCTGAAACAAAACTAATAGATTTTTTATCAGAAATAAATGTAATATCAGGAACATTAAATGTTCTAAAAGTCCCTTGATTTGCAATGGGTTTATTATTAGCATCTAAAATTTGGTAGTTATAAACAATTCGCGAATCTAGATTTCCCATTTTTAAAACTAAATTTTGCTCCGCTTGATCAACATTAAAATTTAAAAACTTGTAGTTAGGATTTGGTAAATTGGCTTCTCAATATTTTAAGGTTAATTTCTGATTAATTAATTTTTTTAAATTACTTAAATTAAATTGGACAGAATTATTAGAAACTGGAATCACGCTTGAATATATTTGGTATTCAACACTAGCACTAGATTTATTATTTTGCATCAAAAAATATGACCCAACAGCAGAAGCCCCTAATAAAATAATGCTAGTGCTTAGAGCTAAATATGTTAATTTTTTCTTTTTACTATTGTTTTCCATATTTTTTAATCATCTCCACTAATGTTTGTTCAATTATTTCTATAACTTCTGTTGCTCCTGTGGAAACTGGAGCGTAAAAACCTTTAAAATTTTGATTAAATACTTTATTTTCTTCACCTTGTGATGTAACTTTTACTAACGGTGTAGTTGCCATTGGCACAAAATATAAAAATCCTAGTTCTAAAATATTGCCAATTGGGAAACTTTCACTATTTAAAATGATTTGATATGCTAAATTTTTTGCTTCAGCATCATTAGAATTTTCAATTGCTGCATCTTTTGCAACCGCTTCCTGCATTAATGCTAAAAAATCAACATAAGTTAAATTAACTGCATAACCCTTACCATCTTTTGTAGGATTTTCTGCAAATCCTGAAATATTAGCTAAAGGAATTGCTACACCTTGGTTATCACCAGTAACTGAAGAACCGTTTGGAAAACCTTGTGACAGCACAGGTAATTGGTCTAAATAATCTAGACTTATACCAATTGCAACTTCTTTAACTAGCTCGGTTGATTCTCCTCAATTATGAGTTGTTTTTGTAATTTCAACATTAATAAATAATTTGTCATTTATTACTTCTGCATTTTTTACAGTATAGCTAACATTGGCATCTTTATGTACTTTAAAGTATTTTTCTAAAAAAGCCTTTTTAGCATCTGCATCAGTTAATTTATTTAATTGTTGTGCAAAGTAATATTTTCCAATTACTTGATCCGGATATAAATTAAAATTCACATCTTCAGCAATAATATTTTCATTACTTGCTTTTAATCCTTTTAACACAATAAAGAAGCTAAATGCTTGATCTCCAACCACCTTAGGGGTTGCATTTACTTTTAGACCTAATTCGCCTGTTAAATCATTTGGTAAAATGTCATCTTCAGAATTAACTGTTAAATTGTATTTAGCAGTAATAGAGCTAGGATAAGTTAAGTTTATAACCTCATTTAAATATTCCTTATTAGCTTTAAAAAATGTTGGAACAATTTCTGTAAGTTGATTTTTATAATCTCATTTTAAATAAATATTATCAAAAGTTAAACTTGTAGATTTTAATCTTTGAAATTTGAATTTAACAGCTAGTTTAATTGCATCCCAACTAGAAATTTTAAAACTTGAATTTATAAAATCGCTTGGTTTGATTGGTGCTTCAGATCCAAAAAGCCTAGGGCCATAGCCTCCAAATTCAATTGTTTTTGGAGTTGGAGAGGTTCAAGGGCGATCTAGTTTACCTTCAGATTCAATTTTTTCAGCTTTTTTAAATAATGTATCACCTTGATATTTATTAATATCCAAAGGTGTGAAAATAAATAGCTGATCAATGTTGTATGTTGTGCCTCCATTGATATAATTTTGAAAACCATTTTTAATATTATCAGCAAAAGTATTAATTGAATCTTCATCATTAGAATGCGTTAGGTATTCATATAAATCTACAAACGCCTTGCGATCTTCAAAACCACGGTAACGCTGCCAAACAGCATTAGCTAAATTGCTACCTTGGTAATCTTGATTAACGATATTTTCAACAGCTGGTTTTTGAAATTGATTTTTAAGTAAGTTAATTGTCTCAATATTTTTAGTTTCTGATAATAGGCGAGCAGTTAAGGAGTCATTAAAACTAAATTCATTATTTCCTAATTTAATTAAATTGACTTTTTGAGTGTCATTTTTATTAAAAATTCTGATTTGATTAATTTCGCCTAATCAAAATTCCTTATCTTTTCTATTAAAGCTAAAAGTTTTAGCATCATTAACTAAATTATCTTTATTAGTAATTTGGAATTCAAAAGAATTTTGGGCATCATTTTCATTTCAAGCAATATTTGGATCTGTTGGTTTTTTTCTCCACTGTAATATCAAATCTTGCCCAAAAGGAAAATCATCATCAATTTTTGATAATGTAAAGCTAAAAGTATCGCTGCTTAAAAAATTACTTGGGCTTGTAGGATTATATCAATCTCCTAAATCAAAAGTTAAATATCCTTTTGTTCTAAAAGTTGTAGTTTTGCCTTCTAAAAAATTATATTTTAGTTGTTTTATCGGTGAATAATTTGGTCAAACAGCAATTTTATAAGTTTGTAAAATATCTAAATTATTCAAAACAACTTTTGCAGTTTTATTAGTTTTATCTAGTTCAGAAATAAATGTTTTAAAATTTGGTGTTTCAGAATAAGAGCCATCGGGATTTTGCTTAAATAGCGCCAACTCTAATTCATTAGCTTCATATTCAACAGGAAAATTTGTTAAATTAATTTCAGCACTATTGTGAGTAATTTTTTCATTAGGAAAAATAACATCTAATTCAATGCTATTACTATCAAGTGATGTAGTTTTCATTTTAGGCGAGCTAAATAGTGTATCTTTAATGTCAAAAAGATTAAAATTATATGTTTTGCCTTTTTCTAATTCTGATGCAAAAACATTTGAAAAACCAAACACTAATTGCGGCAAAACAAAAGTTTTTATATTAACTGGATTGATAGCATCGATATTAGATTCACCTTCTCAAAGCGCTACTAACATTTGTGTTGGATCTAATGATTTGCTTCCATCATAATCATTAATAAAATCTGTAAATGAAACAATAACCTCGTTTTTAAGATTTAAATACTTGTGCCCTTTTGTAGCCAAATAAATTTCTTGTAATTTAGGAACTGAATTAGTAACAAAATCTACTTTTGACGAAACAACTTCTTCATCTTTAGTTTTTTGATCATAAATATAGGCATTATATAAATCACCTGAATTTAAATTATTTAAATCAATATTAATTCCATCTTCATCAAGTTTAGAAATAGAAATAGGTATTGCTGAAACAACGCCCGTTTTTGTGGAAATGTAACGCAACGTTAAGCTTTTAGGATCATCCTGATATTTATTTAAAAATTTTACAATATTAGAAATAAATAGTTTTACCGTGGTCTCTGATGCAGCTTTAACAACAAGCGATAAATTATCTTCCCCAATTGTAAAAATAGTTTTATATTTCATTAAAGGTGCATTATTATTTTCGATAAAAAAAGCAACTTCATAACCTGTGTCAGCCTTCAATCCAGTTAACTCAGTATCAATAATATATTCATCCTGATTTGTTGATGGATTTTTTACAGTTTTTAAATTAATAAGTTTTTTAATAAAAGGTGTATTTCCAGATTTACCAGTTTCTCGATAAGATGCATATATGGTAGGCATACCTAGCCGATAATCTAAATAAGTTGATTGCAAATTAATTGAATTAATTGTTGAACTAATTTTAAAAATTGGATTTTTATAAACAAAGAAATTACTGATCTCTTGTAAAATTTGTCCATTTGAATTTAAGAGCTGAGCTGAATAAGTTTGATTTGGATCTAAATTTTCAATTTTAGGATTCAAAATTCCAGTTAATTTTTCTTCTGGAGTTATTAGAATTGGAAGCGATTTTACAATTTGAGGATTTGTATTTGATCAATATTTTAAAGTCAAATCATCATTATTAATATTACTATAATTTTGTTCAAACTTTAAAACTAATGCATTATTTTCAACTCAAAAATTTTTAGCTTGTTTTGTTTTAAATTCTGGGTTACTTAGCTTAGTTTTGGATAAAAAATAAGCTAAAGGAGTAATTACTGAAATAGCTAAAACAAAACCCCCTGCTAAAACTAATCATTTCTTACCATTTTTTATTTTTTCTTTCTTTTCCATAAATTCCTTATAAATAAAATTTTTATAGCAATGTTATTTATTGTTAAATTAATTTTTCATAAAATAAAACAAAATTTTAAATATACTTTTAAAATTTTATAAACTAAATATTTTAAAATAAATACAACATTTAATAAATTTTTTGGGCTTAACAATCAAATTATAAATGTATAATCTTTTTTTTTTTTTTTTTGCAAAAAAAGATGATTAACAAATTTTAACAAATTTATTTTATTTTTAAGTTTTTTACTAGTTAAAATTCAAAATTATGACTAGAATAATTTTTAATAATTTTAAAGCTACTAAAGTTTTAATTTTTTATCAATTTTAAAAAATGTTATATATTCATTAAAAAAACTTTGAATTTTATTTTTTACCTAAATTTAAAAAAGCATTTTAAAATTTTTTTATTTAAAAAAATTTGTTGGATAATAAGTTTTTATTAGTAAAAATTTTAAAATGAAATTATTTAAAATTATTAAATTATATTCAAGTTATTAAATGTAAAAAATTAAAAATACATAGAATAATTAGCAAAAATGAATCTACTATTTTAGTTTTTTATAATTTAAAATTTTTGGGTTAAACTCTTTTACCTCACCTAATTTTAAATTCATCGAATTTAAGCTCAATTCACCTATTGCAATACGATGTAATTTAACAACCTCGTTATCAATATTAAAAATCATTTTTTTAACTTGATGATATTTACCTTCTGTAATTGTTAATAAAATTTCGTATTCATTAATCATTTCTACTTTTCCGCCGGTAATTAAAGTTTTTCCATAATCAATATAAAAAGCATTTTCTAAAAATGCTTTATTTGCTAGTTGAAAAGGTTTTAAAAGTGTAATGCGATAAGTTTTGCCTAACTGCTTTTTGTTGTGAGTTGCAAAATGAGTAAATTGCCCATCATTTGTTAGAAATATTAATCCGGTTGTATCCTTATCCAAACGGCCCACAATATGTAAATTTTGATATTGAGTTGGAATAAATTCCATAATAGTAGGGTGTAAATTATCTTTTAAAGCCGAAACACAGCCTGATGGTTTATGAAAAGCAAGGTAAATTAATTCTTGCTTTTTATTTTTGTTTTTGCTCATAATTTAAAATCACCTCTGCGGCTTTAGCAATCATAGCTCCATTATCAGTGGTGTATTGCATTATAGGAATTAAAGCATTTGGATGTTGTTGTAAAAACATTTCACGAATTGCTTTATTTGCAGAAACACCCCCTGCTAAAATAATGGTTTTAGGTTGGTAAACCTTAATAGCTAAATTTAATTTTTGTCGCAAATATTCTACAATTGTTGTTTGAAATGAATGTGCAATTTCTGCAGAATTAATTAGCTGTTGTTTTTGTTGCGAGTGGTTAATTAAATTAATTACTTGTGTTTTGATACCGCTAAATGACATATCTAGCAAATTTTGAGTTTTGGGAATTGAAAATCTCACATTTGAAACTATTTTTAAATTTTGAGCAAGTTGATCAATTGCCGGTCCTCCCGGGAAACCTAAATCTAATTTTCTAGCAACCTTATCATAAACTTCACCAACAGCATCATCTAATGTTTGCCCGATAATTTCAAAATTTAATGGGTTTTTTATAAAAATTAGTTGGCTGTGACCTCCCGACACTAACAAAGCTAAAGCTGGATAAGTAATTTCATTGTCAATTGCTACAGAAAATATATGACCATAAAGATGATTAATCGGTATTAATGGTTTATTAATAGCCATAGAAATCGCTGAGGCAAATAAATAGCCAATGTGCAGCGCACCAATTAAACCCGGTTCTTTTGTATATGCTACATAATCAATTTCTAAAAATTCTGGCAACGATTTAAATTCCTCTAAAATTATAGCAACGTTATTAACATGTTCTCGCGAAGCAATTTCCGGAATTGTCCCGCCATATTTAGCATGAATATTAATTTGGCTAAAAGTTGCCATTTTAATGACTTTACCATTTTTTAATAAGGCAACCGAAGAATCATCATGTGAAGTTTCAATACCTAAAATTACCATTATTTAGCAACTCCAATGTGTGGTTTTTTAATATAAATTGGTTCAAGTGCTAAAATATCATCAACCTTTGTAAATAAATTTGCAATTTTGATAAAATCTTTTTTTAGTTTTTCATAATTCAATTTCATAATTTGACTAGATTTCACAATTTTAATTTCTGAAATTAAAATTGAATTTTCAACTTCTGCCTGAAACATATCGCTACCACTAGCTTTAATATTAATCATTTTTGCTTGAGGATTTTGAAAAGCTAAAAGTAAAAATGTATTAGTAGTATAAATTGTAATTGGCAATAACTGTGCTAAGGTTCGCGCAAAAACTAACCCAATGCGACAACCAACGAAACTACCCGGCCCTAAATTTAGATAAATACTATCAATATCATTCATTGTTATGTTTTCGCTTGCTAATAATTCTGATAGAGCTAAAGGGATTGCTTCAACTTTTTGCTTTAAATTAATAAACAATTTATTGTTTAAAAAATTAAATTTTTGATCATATAACCCTAAAAACAAATCTTCACCTGTGCTATCAATAAATAATTTCATTTTAATGTACCTCAATTAAATAAGCTCTTTGATCTGCATTTAAAATTTTGATTTCAACCCTAAGATAATGGTTGAATTCTAATTCTAAATTTTCGGCTCATTCGATGATAACAACTTTGTCATCGAAATAATCTTCATATTCTGATAAATCACCTGTAATTTTGTAAGCATCAATGTGTACAAACTTATCATAAATTTTTATAATGTTAAAAGTGGGTGAATCAACTATTTTTTTCTCATTAAGTGCAATAGCAATTTGTTTTACTAAAGTAGTTTTTCCAGCTCCAATTTCACCATCCAATAGCAAAAAATGTTTTTTTTCTAAAAGTGGTAATAAATAATTAATTACTTCACTAAGATCTTTTTCTGAACAAACAATTTTTTTCATTTAAATTATTATACATAGATTTTAAATTTATTTTTTTGCCAAGCTATATTTATTTTAATTTTCTTTTATAATTTTAAATAACAATATAAAACAAATATAGGAGCAAAAATGGAAAGTTCTAAAAAAATTAAAGTTAAATTAATTAATTTGCAAACATTGAAATTTGAAATTTTAGAAACTGCAAAACCTGGTGATTATTTTGTAATTAATGATCACGAAAATAGCGAAGTAATTGAAAGTATCAACAATTTAATTAATCAAAAATATAATGCAAACATTGAAATTGAAACTAACAAAAAAATTGCACAAGTAAAATCACAGTATGAAGAAATAGTTAAAGTAAAATATCAAGAAGGTTTTAATCTTGCGAAAAATGAGCAAGAAAAAAATTTGGAAATTATGAAAAATAAGCTTGCAACTGCTGATGAAAATTTAAAAATTTCACTAGTAGCAAAGACAAATGAATTGCAACTGCAATTCGCTAATAAAGAAAAAGATTTAGCAAAAAAATTATGGGAAAAAAATAATGAAATTAATGATTTGAAAAAAGAGAAAGAAATTTTAGAAAAGTCATTAAATAATCAAGTAAAAATTAAAGAATTAGAATTTGAAAAAAAATTATTAGAGGTTAAGCAATTAGAAACTGAAAAACATCAAGCAAAAATTGATGAATTAACAAATGAAATCGAACAATTGAAACGTCTACGTTCAACTAATTCAAAAATAATGGGAGAAGATTTTGAAAAGTGAGTTGATGAAGAATATAATAATTCATTAGGTGTTTTAGATGATACAGCCTTTAATAAAATTACAATTAATAAAAATGGTCAAAAAGCTGATTTTTTATTCGAAGTTTTTGATACCTCCCAAAATGTAAAAAATACATTAGCTAAGGTTGTTGTTGAAGTTAAAACTCAAAGTCAAAATGGAACTAAAAAAAATAGTGATTTTTATGCTAAGCTACAAAAAGATAAGCAAAATGAAAATGCAGAATATGCACTCTTAATTAGTGAGTTAGAACCAAATGACAACTTTATAATTAAAAAAATTAATGAATATGAAAATATGTATTTAGTTAGACCTTCTTATTTCATAACTTTTTTATCGCTAGTGCGAACTTTAAGTTTGAAACGTAAAGAAATTATTAAAGCAAATTTAGAATTTTACAAAAAGCAAGATATTTTAAAACAATTTGAAATTTTTAAAGAAGATGCATTAAATAAAACAATTAATAGCTTAGAAAATAAAGTTGCCGATATCCAGAAACATAACATCAAAATTTTAGAAGCTACTCATAAAATTGATGACTTAACTCAAGATATTTTAACTAAAATTATTGAACGATTTAAAAATAAAATTAATAAACTTTCTATCACCAAAATTGCTAATAACATTGAAAAATTAGAAATGGATAATTAAAAAATAATCTCCACCGCTTTATTATGGAGATTATTTTGATTACTGATGGATAATAAAATTTTATCTAGTAACTAAAAAAACTTGTAATGACTATTATAAATATTTCAATATTATTCATTACATGATTTTTAAATATGATAATAGCGGCTATTGGCTTAATATTAATAAGTAAATTTAAACAATCCAATGTAAAACTTAAAAAAATTAAGCAATGTGTAGATAAAGTAGAAAAAAGAATTGAAACTATGTAAAAAAAAGTTAATATTTTATTTAAATTCTAAAATAAAACAACGCTTTTTAATAAAGGCGTTGTTTTATTTTAGAAGTTTTGACAATTAATTAATAAATATATAAATGTTAAAAAATATTTTTAAGTTTTCTACTGCTAAGTAAATAAAAAATAAATAATTAAAAAATATTAATAACCAAATTTAAAAAAGGAGATTTCATAAGAATTATTAAATTTATGATAAATAAAAATTAATTTTTAGTTACTTTTATTAAAATAATTAATATTAAAAATAATTAATCAATTTAATATTTTTTATCTTTAGATATTTCTAAGGTTTAAAATAATAGACTACATAATGAATTTTAAAATCAATTCTATGATTAAATAATTTTAGGTGCCACAAACTAAAAAAATAAAAAAAACGTTTATAACACCTAATATAATTTTAGCAAAAATAATTTTTAAAGTGAAATAAGATTTGGTTTTTGAAAAATATTTCAAAAAATTATATTTTTTATTAAAAAATGAAAATTTTTATTATTTTTTAATAATTTTTTATCAAAATAAACAATTTCTAGCTATATATTAAATGGAGGGGATGAAAATCATCTTCTCCGAAACAAACTAATGCGAAAGTTTTTATTCTCTTTTTTATCCTTTCTATATTCAACTTGTAATAAAAATAAAATATTTTTTTACAAAATTACTAATTTCTAGCTATATATTAAATGGAGAAGATGACAATCATCCTCTCCAAAATGGATTTATTATAACAAGAAAAATTTATTGGTATATTTTCCACTCCTTATATGAAAAATATTTAACAGCATATCAATTATAGACATGTAAAATTAGCGCTTTAAATTTATTAACTAAATTAATAATTTTTAGCAATAAATTATTTAAAGAAATTCAATCTACCCAAAATTATTTTCCATATCTAACATAAATTTTTATTCCTTGCATGAAGATCATGAGTTAAAAAAGTAATTTAAATATCATATTAAATTATATTTTAACTTTTTATTTTGAGCATTAATTTGACTCCTTTAAAATGCTAAAATAGTTAAAGTATTAACCCCTTTTATATTATAATCAAAATGATTTTTTGAGTATTCTACATATTTTTATATTTACCCTTATAAGTAATAAATTTTTTAAAAATATTTCCCCTAAATTTTTAAATAGATTTAATTTCTTGCTTACTTAAAATAATTTATAAAATTTATTTTCTTTATATTCTTTATTTCGCCTTTATTTACAAAATTTTGTAAGTAAAGGTTTTTTATTAAAATACAAATCAATTTCAATATAAAAAAATCTTGAACGTTAAAAAATCAAGATTTTTTATCTAATTATTTTGCATTTCAATCAAGCGAGGATTAGGGCGATATTGTCTTCCAACTTTTGCGAGTGCTTTGCCATTAATTACAACCGCATCAGCAGAAAAAGTATTTTGAATTTGTAAAATAAATTCCCCTACACCATATGCATCTACTGGTGTATTTTCAGTTTCGAAATATTTAATTTTTTCAGGATTAAATCCAGAAGAAACAATAATTCTTACATGCTCACCACCATTTTCATCTAAAGCTTTTCGTAAGTTTTTAATTTGGTTTGGTGTTACACCATATTCGTTGGCATTTGCTCCAAACATTTGATCCTGCAATGCTTTTGAAGTGTCAACCCGCACACCTTTTAAATCAGAACCAAAACGTTTTAGCACTTTTAACGAATCACTAATAACATCATTATGAAAATCTACAAGCGCAACCAAATCTTTATCTTTAGGAAATAGTTGTTGATAATATTCCATTACAGCAACCAAATCACCTTCAAAATTTTGAATTAGTGCATGAGGAATTGAACCAAAAACTACTTCTTCTCGTCCTCGTGCTCCAGCATTTGTGGAATGAGATTTCATACCAGCTAGTTCAACAGCGATTCCATCACGTTCTTGATTAGAATAATGATCCGAGCGATCACCCATAAAAATTACTTCTTTACCATTAGCAGCTTGTAAACAGCGATAAGCATTAGTTGCAATTGAAGTAGAACGAGCTAAAATACCATCAATAATACCTTCATAAATTCCAAATTCCTGATAAGGCCCTTGTAATTCCAATACTACTTCTAAAGCATTAATTTTTGAACCCTCAGGTAAATAACGAATAATATATTTAGAAGTGTCAGTTTGAGTTTTTAAAACTTCTAAAGCTTCATTCATCCCTCCTAAAATGGAATCATCATGACGTTGAAAAAATTGTAAAATAACTTCATTGTTTGGGTTGTACTCAGATACTATTTTTTGCGCTTTGAAAAAATAATTGGCTGCATAATATTTTATGTCTTTCATTTCTTAATAATTATTTTCCTTTAAATTAAATGCATATTAAATCTTATTGTTAAAAATTTTAATTTATTTTAAAAAAAACAAAAACAAAACACCCAATTTTAAGTGTTTTGTTATGCTAAATTAGTTATCGTATGAACCTTGTTTAATGTATCTAAAAATAGTGTGTTGTAACGTTTCTTTATTACCTTTGTGACGGTTTTTCCCATTTCCTTTTTCTTTACCATCATAGTAATAAATCATGTATAATAAGTCACCTTTTTTATAGGTATTTGGTTCTGGGTAAGTACAGTATCAACCACAGCTTCCTCGATCCCCAAATACATCTCTTGTTATATCTTCGCCAACAGTATCTTTAAACATACCGAATAAAGTACCTTCTACTGTTGAATTTGTTCTATTTCAGAAAAGATTTCTAGTTCCTTCACGTGAATAAGTTTCTCAAGCAAATCATAATCCAATTGCTACAAGTCGATAAATTGCTTTATAGTAGGGGTTATTTTTGTTAATGCCTCACCTATTTGAAGAATGATTTTGATTTCATTTGTCATATTGTTGTTTTAGTAATCTTGCTAACTTTTTCATTGCTTCTTGTGGATTAACTCCATCGCCAGTACTAAAACCATTCATAGTTTGAAGAGCGTTTCCTCAAGTTAATTTAGTTCGACTACGCACCGGACCCTTATTAATATTATTTAATGCTCCAAAAATCGGATAATCTGTAGCTGAAGCAGTTGCAATATTTTCAGGCAATGGAGAATATTGGAAAATAAAGTTAAATAGCAATCCAAATTGTTCCGCCGGAATATTTGTAAATGAAGTTCCAATGTGGTCAATAATTCCTAAAATATTTGAAAAGTCCATTAAGTTTGCATCAGCAATTGCTTTTGCTAATGCTTTTTGACCAGCTTCGGTTGTAAATGTTGATAATTTATGAGTTTGTAATGTTCCAAATAATGCATCTCTTGCTTTAGTTCAAATTTTAACATTTCCAATTGAGTATCTCAATCCATTTAAAACAGGAGTTAAAACATTAAAGAATTCTTGGCGTTTATTATCCGGAATTTGTAATTTTAATTTTGTAATTACTAATTCTCCAACAAATTTTGCAACTGCTGGCTCTGCCAGTAATTCCCTCATGATTCCGTCTATACTATTTTTAATCTTGTTAAGATTAGTTGTAGTTAGGAAAACATCAAAAAATTCAACTGCTGATAATTTTCCGGCATAAGCTTCTGGTCTTGAAAAAACATCATCAATAAAATCATTAATTAGTGTTTTTAGATGATTGCTTTTTTGCACAAAATCAAACATAGCGTTAACAAAATCTTGTGCTACAGTAGCGCTTGTTCCTAATGCTTCTGCAAGTTTAGAAGCCATCGGGCTTCCGAAGCTATTTTTAATATAACCCATAACCCCGGGTCTTAAAGCAACATTTTCAACAATCAGTTTTAATGCTTCTTTAACTTTTTGTCGATTTTTTCTAACGTTTTCAGGGATAGCTAATCCTGCTGGTTTAGCAAAATATTTAGAATTTAAAATTTTTGAAATAATTGTTAATGCTTTATTTTCAACATTTGTTGTTTCTGTAGTAGTTGTCTCATCTGTTGATATTGATTTAAATAATGATTGCAGGTTATTTACTGCAGCTTCTAATTCAGTTGTAGTAATATTACCTAAATAAGCTTCAACAAATTCAGAAATTTTTTCTGCAGTTAGTTCTTCAATTTCTAATAAATCCAATAAATTAATAAGTTGAATGTCAGCAGCAGCTAATTCTTCTTGTAACTTTGCAATTAGCTCTTCACCACTTAATTTACCATCAGCGATATCAGCGATATTTGTTTTGAAAAATTCTTTAATTTTTGCAGTTAGTTTTTTATAAATATCTAACTTTGTGATATTTCCTGTAATTATATTAACTAATCCATCTGATTTAGTTTTTTCTTGTGGTGTTAATGTGCGGCTATTAATTTGTAAAATTGATAAAATTGTTCTTTCTAATAAATTATTAAAATCAGTTTGAATTGTTGCTGAAGTTAAGAAATCATTAATAATTACTTCTAAATTATTAAATAAGTTATCAAAATTTTTGTCAGCGAATTTTTTGGCAAATTCACCTCAAGTTTTAACTATTTGATTATTAGAATAATCTTTTCTTCGATCAATGAAATTACTTGCAATCTCTTTTAATAATGTTTTTAATTTTTCATTTTTAAAAATTTGCTGTGGTAATTTATTAATAAATGTTTGATAATCACTTTCTAGTGATTTTAAAGTAGGTACTTTTTTAGTAATCACTTGTGCCAATCCATTTGTTAGTCCAGAAATTTTTTCACTAACTTTTTGGTGTAATTCAGAAGTTTGATCAAATAATTTATCTACAAATAAGTTAACAATAGCTTTAAATCGATTAATTTCTTTAGTTTCTAATTTTTCAGCTAAAGCATTTTGTAAAATTTTTAGTGATTTGATTGATAATGATTCATCAGTGCTACCATCACTAGTATCTGAAGCAAGATTCAAAATTGGATTTGGATTAATTTCAGCAATAATTCCGGTAATTAAATCAACTCAATCTTGATTTGTGAATTCTTCAAATTTTAAAAGAACAATAAAACGTCCAACAACTGGGAGTGTCGTATATTGATCGATAATTGCTTGAGCGTAGCCACCCATTGATTCATCATCTTCATCATCTTCAGAATTGCTTGTAGCTGGCGCACTAAATACCATTTTAATAAGTTCTTCACTTGATAGTACAAACATTATAATTTCTAACAATTCTTTATAAACAGTAATTCCATCAATATTGTTTCCTATTACATTTAATAATTTTTTAACAAGTGCTTTAGTATTTAAATTAATTTGATCATATGTTTTTTCAGGATTTATTTTTTCAAATAAGATTACTAAAATAAAATCTTGAATTTTTTCATTTTTAATTACATTAGCAATAAGTTGGTTAAGTTGCGATTTAAGAGCTGCTGCTTCATTTTCAAAAACTGTAGCTACAATACCCTCAACACTTGTAAATTCTTCAATATCAGCTGCTTTTTCAAGTAAAGCTTTTAATGCTATATCGATAACTTCAACAATTGTTTCATTAGTTATAACTTCTTCAACTAATGGATTAACAAATAGTTTCACTTTTTCGCTTGGTATAGATAGCAATTTGACTAATTGTGTTTCAAGTAAGTTTCCAAGTTTGTCAGTAATTAATTTTTTAATTTTTTGGTTTGCTAAAACATTAGTTAAACTTTGTTTAACAATTTCACGAGCTTTAATAACATTTTTAGCAACAGCATCTTCACGTAAAACATCGCTTTGTGCATTGAAAGTTTTAGATTTTAAAACTGCATTAAAAACAGAAATGACTTTTGTTACAGTTTCTGAGCCAGTAGTTTCTGTAGCTTCAGTTGCTAAACTGTCTGCAAGTGCTTGAACTTTTTCTAGCGATAAATGATCAATAGCAAACTCAATAACATTAACAAAATCTTCAACTTCTAAATTATTAAATTCAATTGTTTCTAAAGCTGTAGTAATAATTTCTGGTAACTCAAATTTAAGTTCACTAAATAATGAACCAAATTTCTTCAATACCGCTTCTTCACCAACCAATAATGAATCAGTGTTATCTTTTACAAAATTCAATAATTTAATTTTTGTAGTTTTAAAAATTGAAAAATCAGTTAAATGAGGAATAATTTTTTTCAAAAAACCTGTAAATTTTGCTTTTTCAATAGCATCAACATTAGCAGTTGCATCTTCGAAAATTTTATTGACAGCTAAATCAAAAACAATATTAACTGCTGTATCAGATAATTTTGGATTGTCTAATAATCCTTTCAATAATTTATCAAATGTATGACTAATTGTATCAACATTATTTTTAACTAGTAATTTTAATAATGATGTGAAATCTTTAGCTCCAACATATTTTGCTCGATTATTTAAAATATCATCTAAAAGCGCAAGTATAAACTCTTTAGTTTCATTTGAAGTAATTAATGAATTAATTGCCAATGAAATTAACAAGCGAATTTGTTGTTCATATTTATTAACGATTGGTGAATCAAATTTTGCTTTAACTAAAGCAATTGCATTTGCTGATAATTTATCAGAAGCTAATTTTAAAATCGCTTCCATAGAATCATTGGTTGTTAAATAATCTAATGTTACTGTAAATAATGTTTTAATTTTTTCGCGATTTTCAACACTAATATTGTTTTTTAGTAATAAGCCGTGAAATACTTGGAAAAAGTCAATTTCACTTCCTCCAAAAACATTTATTATTTTAGAAATGTCAATTCTTTTTAAAACAACTTTATAAACTTCAGTAATTTCTGCTGTTGAATATTTTGTATCTAAAATAATACTAAATAGCGCTTCTAAATCTGCTGAAGTATTAATTTGAAATAAATTAATTAAATCAAATTGACTAAAATTAATTGTGTTATATTTTGCATCATATAGCATTTCTTTTAAAAAATTCTGATTTGTAAAAGCGCTAATAAATTTGTTTTTAAAATTACTAAAAATTTTAGAACTTGGTAAATTAGCGATGAATTTTTCAGCAAAATCAGTTAGAGTTTTTAATTCAGCTTGATCAGTTACAGTGTTATCAAATTTTAACTCATCTTTTAAATAAATTTTTAAAACTTTGATTAAAGAATTCTTGTTTTCTGATTTTGCTAGCAGCTCATTTAACATTAATGTAATTTCAGTTGAAATAAAAGTTTGATTGTTATTGAAAAATAAACTAATCATTTGGAAAAAATCAGGTTGTTTACTATAAAGTCCGCGTGATGAAAATAAATCATCAACTAAATGATCAATAATTTTCTCTAATGATTTTAATTGTTTAATTTGATCAATCAAATTGTTAATTTCTTGATTAACAATTTGACTCTCAACGATATTAAAACGGTTAATTTTATCAATTTTAAAAATTGCATTTGCAATAGATTTTGGATTAAGAAAACTTACTAATGCTTGCTTTAAGAATTGCTTAATTTTTTCTGGGTGTTTGTTGTATTTTTCTGATCCTAAAAATTGTTTAAACAACGTAAAAATATTGTCGACATTTAAAGCATGTTTATAAATTAAATCAGCTACAATTTCACTTGTAATTTCTTGATTTAAGTTATCAATATCAGTTTGAATTCCTTTGAATACATTATCTAAATAGTCAGTTCCGACAAAAGTTTCAGCAATATCATAAAAGTTATTACCATCAGCATCTATTCCAGAAGCTGTTAAAAACTCAGTGAATTGACCATCCGATTGAATATTAAATGTTTTAAATATTTCTGCAATGCTATTAGCCATTGAAGATACCAAAGGTTTATTAGCGGTTACAAAATTACTAAATAACTTTCCTAACTTCCCTTCTTTTAAAGCGTTAATAACTGCAGGGTTTGCTTCAAGTGCAGACGTTAGAAATAGCTTTAAAGCCCCTTTTTCACCTAAAACAGAACTGACTAAATCAAGATTGGAATGATTTTCAAATTTAATTTGTTGTTTAAAAGAATCGTGATCTTTTTCAAAATATAAATAATCTCATTTTTCAACTAATTTTTGAGCTGTTCTAAAATTATGGTGTGCTGATTTTGAGTATTCTTCACCAAGTGAAATTTTTAACAAAATGTCTTGCGCCATTTTTTTGTATCCCTTGGCAGTTGGGTGAATATCAAAAACAACTTGAGCTAACTCCTTGGCATTAGCTTCTCAGTCATCTTGATCATATGTTTCTAGATAATTAAACCCAGCTTCAACAGCGGCTGCTTTAATAGTTGCATTTAATTTATTTAAAACAAAATCAGAAAAAGTTTGATTATTAGGTAATTTAACCATTTTGTTTATTGCTTTACTCAAACGCAACAACGGCATTGGGTAACCAACATAATTAATATTAGCAGTTGGATTTAATTGTTTTAACAATGTATTAAATTTAACTAAATTCACTTTTAGTTCTGTAATTAATTTTTCAAATTCATCAAGAATTTCTAAAGTTAAAGTTGTTTTTGTTTCATCAGTTAAATTATTGTTTGTTAATAAGTTATAGACTTTAATTCAAGGTAGTTGATAAATTACATCATTAGCACCTAATGATAATGTAATTAAATTTGCTTCTTGAACTTTTTGACGCACATTAGCTAAATCGCTAGCATCGGTTTTACCAAAATTTTTATATTGTGCAAAAATTCTACCCTTATAAAGGTTATTTTCATTTTTATCTAAATTAGATAGAAAATCTAAAAAACCTCCATCTTTATCAAATTCAAAGTTAGTTGATGTATCGCCTAATAAATAAAGTCAGTCTTTGACTCTAGTTCCAGATAATGCAAAGTTTTCAAAACTTTGTAGCATCCCTGGCTGTAATAATTCTTGAATCATTTCAGCTAAAAAAGCTGGGTAACTCAAGCCAGTAAGCTTATCACCATCTAATTTACCTGGTGATTCTGAGCCTAACTGGCTATTGAAGCCAGCTGTAATAGAATCTCCTAAGGCGATATAATTAATATTGCTAGATAACAAATTTTCACTAATGTTATTTTTTTGCTTAGTGTTAATTGCCTCTGCATCATTTAGTTTAAATGAAACTTGGTTATTTTCATTTTTGCTACCTTTATTATTCTGATTGGGAATAAAAGCGATTAAAGCTCCAACTGCACCAACAAGTGATCCTGCAGACAAAGTTTTAATAATGTTTCTGGTAGTTCTTTTCATATTAAATCCTTTCAAGAGGAATTTTTAATGCCACAAAACTATTGCTCACATTAATAATTAAACTTTCAAAAAATTATTTTTGTTTTTAAAATATCTTTGTTGTTTTCTAAATTATAAATCCCTTAACTAAGGTTGTGATAAAAAACATGTATCTAATTTTACCACTTTTAGCTTCAAAAAACAAATTAGCAACTGCTTTATTAGTTTTTTGAAAGTAAAAAATTACATCTTTAAAAACTTAAAATTTAACTTCTAATAGTTAAAAATGGAAAAACTTCTTTGATTATGCATCGCAGAAGTTTAGCCATTAAATTTGCTTCGGTTTTTCGTTAAGTTTGATTTTTTTGATTAACCCATTTTCAAGGTAAATTACCTTATTTGCTAATTCAGCAACTGAGGGATCATGTGAAACCATGACAATTGTTGTTTGATATTTTTTATTAATATATTGCAACAATCTTAAAACAATTTTAGATGTATTTTCATCTAACGCACCGGTTGGCTCGTCAGCAAAAATAATGTCAGAATTTTTGATTAATGCTCTTAAAATTGAAATCCGTTGTTGTTGTCCACCGGACATTTGCGACGGATATTTATTTTTAATTTCTTCAATTTCAAATTCTTTAAATAAATCATCAATATTCAATAATTTATTTTTATCTTTCTGTAAATAAGCTCCAGTTAAAACATTGTCATAACCACTTAAATTTTGAAATAAGTTATAACTTTGAAAAATAAAACTAACATGTTTACGCCGAAAATTAGTTAATTGCGAATCTGATTGGCAAGTTAAATTTTGGTTCACAACAACAACATCACCTTCAGAGGGGCGATCCAAACCAGACATTAAATTTAGTAATGTTGATTTACCTGAACCTGATTTACCAAATAAAACAACAAATTCACCTTTTTTAACTTCTAAATCAACCCCTTTTAAAACGGGTGTTGTAACATAACCTGAAAGGTAGTATTTAACCACTTCCTTAACTTCGATAATATTATCATTATGATTTACTAAACTACATCTCGCTTTGTTCTTAATCGGTTTTGACTCATTACGACGAAAACGCACTAAATCTTTTTTGCTCAAAACTACTGAAGCTGAAGTATCATCAATAACTTCTCCTTCGGTTTTAGCAAATGTTTTAGTTGCATTTGCTTCGTTTTTTTTGAACATTTTGTTAAATCAATCAGAAAAATTTATTTTCATGTTATTTTCCTTTCAGTAAGTGAACCGCTTTGATTTTGTTTAGTGAAATTCATGAGCCAATTGAGGTTACGGCAAAAATTACTAAAATGATTAAGATTGCAACAAGCACATGTCATCAAGCTACTACAAGCGGTACTACAATTGATGAAGTGGTGATTAAGAAAGAATTGAAGATGGCAATAAATCCAATTACTAATGGTGTTGCTAGTAAGGTTGCTAAAATTACAATTGGCGTATAAATTGAAAAGAATAAAATCAGTTTCTCGCGAGTTGTATAACCTAAAATTGAGAAGATGGCAATATTTCTTTCATTTTCTGCAATCATCATTGAAGAAATCATTACAAGGATAATCATCGAAATTATAAAGAAAATAGTAATTAAAGCTCAAGAAATAGTGTTAATTGTATCAGATATGCTACCAATAAAGTTAGCTTCAATATTTTTTGATAAAGTTGAGAAAGCGATTGGTACATAAGTGCTAGAACTATAAACATCTGTGTATCTAATTAAAGCATCGCGAATTGCCGCTGAGTATTTTGCAATATAGTCAGCATTACGCATATCAATTCGATTTAAGGAAATTTCTGGATCTAAGTTTAAAAATGCACGAATTTGATTTTGACTAATTCCATTTTTAGCCATTACTCCGTCATTAGCAAAAATTTCTTCAAAAAACTTAGCATTAGAATCAGCGCTATTAGTATTGGCATTGATGGATTCTCCGGAAATTCACATTCCGCTTGGAGCATATAGTCCCACACTTTCAATTAATTGAGTTGGTGTCTGATCTTTTGAAAGAATTCCATTAAACCTTTGATTTTCTGGTAATTTATCAATTCCAGTAATTTGATTAACTATACTTTGAGTTGTAATGTATTCTTCATTAATATAAGTGTTGTTAATGCCGATAACTTGGAATTTAACATTATTATTAACAACTGTATTTTTTACTTTGTCAATATAACGACTTAATTTATTAGTGATTTCTAAATCTAAAATTTGTCCAATTTCAATATTGTATTTTTTAGCTACAACTTGGTTAATTACAAGTGGGTAAATTTCATTTTCAATTTTAAATTCTTCCAAGGCTTGCATTAAATTTTGATCATCAGCAAAAATACCAATATATTTGTTTTTTGAACTGTACCCATCAATACTAATATTACGTTTATCAAATTTTGCTTCTGCATATGAGAATTTTTCGTTAGTTGCTTCATTAAATAACACACCGCCAAAAGCCACAAAGAAGTCATTAATTGGAATTGCTTTGTAACTATTAATTAAAAATTCACGATATTCATTTCTATATTTATCAGAATTAATTGTTGCAGCTGCATAGCTTAGTGCTTGATTATCCCAACGTTTAAAAACAAATTTGTCATTTTCAAGATCATAGTCAAAGAAATCTTTATATTGTCCATTTTCCTTAAGAACATATTCACCATTTTCTTCGGTTACACCTTGACTCAGCACCATTTGTTTTACTGCTGCTGCTGATAGTTTTAATACCCGTGCTTTTTGTGATTCAGGCATTGAATTTAAAACGATAGTTCATGGTGAAATTTTAATTCCTGCTCGAGCAATTAAAATATCAACCGATGATTTAGTAATAATATGTGGGTCATATTTTCCTGGGTTTCCATTTAAAAGTTTTGTGCTATCTGGATTTCCATTAATTGCTGCTCACCCAGGTTTAAAGTAATTACCTTTATAGTATTCTGATTCGGCTAACGTTCCTGTTGGTACATATAACATGTTTTGTAAAACATTTTTATTGTATGTTTCATATCCACCACCTTCATCTGTTGGTGTGGTTAAACTAATTTTGTAATTGTAATTTCTGTGTTCATATGTTTTATTAATTGAACGATCTAAAACTTTGTTAGAAGCAATTGAGAAAATCATTGCAAATGAAGTTAAAATCGTTGACATCATTAAAGCAATTAGCTTTCAAAAAGAATTAATTCCTAGAGCTGCCACAAATTTTGTTTTAATTCCCGTTTTCGAAAATGGTCTAGCAACTATTTGCGCAATTCTTCCTACGCTTAAATCAGCTAGACCCGACATTAATTGTGTTGGTTTATTACGCAACACTCATAACGAAGTCAAAATAATTATTAGTGATAATAAAATAAATGGCACAACAATAGTCATAATTAGTTGTCATCAACTAAATTCCATTGTTGGTGTTGGGATTGTTCAGTATGATGAAAAGACATTCATTAAATTTTGCTGCAAGAAGATTCCGGCAATATAACCTATTGTTGCCCCAATACCAGTTGCAAATAAGGCAAATAATGTTAATGATAACCCGATTTCTAAGGCACTATACCCTTGAGCAATCAAAATTCCTAAAACTTTCCCTCTTGAAGATATGTAACGTTTAGTTACAAATAGCACCGATAGTGAAATTAATAATCCTAAAATTATCATAATTCATAAATTAAAATTACTAATAGTGCTAATAATTCCATCAACAACACTAATTCTTAATGTTCTTTCAGGGTTCAAAGGATCTAACTCAGTCGTCAAATATGCTCTTTTATTAATATTTGATGAAAAGTTTTCTGATGAGTAATTATTAATTGCACTAACAAATTCTTGTGCTTTTTCAGAATTCTGTAACTTAACCAATAAATAATCTTTAACAGCATTTTCCCTAAAAGAACTTGTTGCTCGATCAAATCCTTGTTGATTAACAAATACTAAAGCTTGATTTTGGGTATCCACTTGAATGTTTTCTTCATCAATAACCGGATAAATATAATCTACTACAGAATCAAAACCAACAATTAAGAATTTGACTCCACTGATATCTAAAACATGTGATTGATCTACTGTTTTTAATAAGTTTTCAATTTCTAATGGGTTATTTGGAATCGCTCCTGTGTAAGGTGTTTTATTATTTTTATCCGCAAAGGAATGATTTACTTTTGTTAAATATGAGCGAGTATCATTTAAAACTATTAAGCTATTATTTTGAGCATAATCTAAAATTGATGAAACAGTTCCGAATAATAATTCGGTTAGGTTTAAATCAAATAAACTTAATGACTGACCATTTGCTAAATCGAAGTAATTTTCTTTAACTCAATTTAATCAGCCTAAATTTAAAACAAGATTTTCTTCTTCTTTAGAAATTGAAGAACGATCTAATAACTCATCACTAAATAGTGGTAATAATAAATCGGAAATCTCACCATGAGTTAAATTGCTAAAATCGGTAATTCTATTTTTAAAAATGAATGCTAAATTACCCGCTCCTTCAACATTACTATTATTTGGGTCAACCACAGTTCACATCAACACTTGTGGGTAAGATGGTGCTAAAGTAGTATTAGTAATCAATGGCGAAATTCCTAATAGTGAAAAAATGCTAAATAAATTTAGTGATTTTTTTGCTTTTTGGGCTAAAATAGCCACTTCTTTTTGATTAAATGCTGTATTTCCATTTTTAAAAGCATAATTAATAAATTGATTATTTAATTCATCAAATTTGTTTCCATTATGAATTGCAGAAGCAACTAAACCAAGGTAATAACTGGCAAATTGACGGTTAGTTTGTAATCATCTAGCTAATTTTTGTGTAGCTGAATTTTGATTCAAATAATTTCTTAACTGTTGCTGTGCAGCAATTAATAACTCTGATTTTAAGGCATTATTATCATTTAAATTTCATAATTCACTTGCAATGTCATTAATTAAAACTTCACCACGAGTAACTTTTAAATCTTCCGTTTGTGAATTTTGCAATATGTTAACACTAAACATGTTAGTTGTTAGCTTCTCATCATTTAAATAATTATAAAGTGCTGAATTTTGATTTAATAAATTAAATAGCCCACTTAAAACTTCTGATATTTCATAAGCTGATAACTCAGGATGTTGAGCTGCAAAGTCAAATCAAACTCCTAATGTGTTGATTACACCCTCGACATTGGCTGCAACACTATTATCTTTTCCAAATTGTGATTCTACTACAGATTTAAATATATTTAAAATTGGCTTTTTGGTATTTTCACTATTGTTCTTGAACTCTTGTAAAAAATCACCTAATGTTTTTTGACTTCTTCTATCTTCATTAATAGCATTTGATAAAAATTCATTAGATGTTAAATTATTTAAATAAGCCCAAGGTTTAACTTTAGCATAAGCTTGTTTGTATGCTGTTAGTCACTCAACCATTTGCTGAGCATAATTTTGTGCTGTAAGACTAATATTAGATGGAATATTTGTCAAAATAAAGTTTTTATCAGCGAAAGTTAAATAAACATTATTATTTAATTTTTCAATTAATGCATCAACATCAAACTCAAGTCCACCTTCTTTTTTAGCTCCTAATGATAACAAACTTGTCAATGAACCTAAATCAACTTTATCATTATCTTCTGCAGGAATTGTAAACAATAAGGCATTGCTCACTTTACCTGATAAGTTTAATAATTTAACTAAAAAGTCCTGAATTTTATTAAAGTTTCCACTTTCTGGATTAGACACAAATGATTTAATAATGCTTGCAATTAAATTTCTTTGTTTAATAACTCTAGAAGTAAAAGTAACCTCTTTAGTTAGACCTAATTCTGTTGTTTTTTTATCTTGGAAAGTAATATCTTCTAGACTCTTTGTCAAAGAATCAGCTAATTCATTAACATCCATTAATGAAATTATATTAGCAAAATTCTCAGTAACGTTTACATATGGATCTTGCCCTGGTAAAGCTCCATTTAATTTTCTGAAAAGATTTTTAACATTTTTTTCATCTTTTGCATTTGAATTTTTAGTTAATAAATCTGCTAGTGAATTTTCCAATTCAGGATTAAGCATTTTATTAAAATCGATTGATTTAACAATATCAGTTAAACCATTTTTAAAGTCTTCTGATCTAACACTCGAAAGTCCAAACACTAATATTTCAGCCAATGATAATGAATAATAATTTTGATTTATATCTTGTTTTTCTCATTTTTCTTGATATCAATTGTTAATTAATAAGAAAAATTTATTTGTATCAATTGAAGCAAATATTTTTTCTAAACCTTTAACAAATTGCGAAGGTCTTGTAACGTAATTAATAATTTGATCAAATGAAAATCCGGCACCTAAAAAGTTTGAAAAATCTAATTGCATTGTATTTTTCAATAGATTTAACAAACTATTAATTTGTTCTTTAAAATATTGTCTTTTACCTTCCTCGGTTCTTTCAATTTCTGTACCCGAAGCAGTTTTTCTAAAATTAATTTTTCGTTCAATGTTTCTTAAAAAATTAGAAAAAACATTGTTCATAAAATTTTCGCCATTTTCACGATTTAAATGATCAAAAGCCTGTAAAAGCATTCTTTGAACTTCTGCTGGGATAATTTTTCCAGTGCTAAAAACAGCTTGAAAATTATTAGCTTCTAATATTTTTTGAAAACCATTAAAAATTTTTATTAAATCTTCTTCTTTGAAAAATCCTTCTTTAACAATTGAAGAATTAACTCAATAATCTAAAATGTTTTGGAATAGTGAAGATAAATTATTATTTTCACTGATATCATTAACGATCGAAGCTTTTGGAACAACATATTCCATTGGTAAAAATAATCTATTACCTTCTTTTTGTAATCAAGAATCAGGGATTTTACCTGCAATTGTATATTGATTTTCAAGTAAAAATTTATCTAGTTGAGCCAAAGTAAGTTCTGTCAATTTTTCTGAACTATTTTTATTTGTAAAAGTATATACTTCCCATTGTGCGGCATCAACGCTTTTTTCAGTTGAATAAATAATTTTTTTCAAAATTAAGTAGCGATTATCTTTAAATGCTACAGCGTATTGTGTTGGTGCTTCATTTTTGTCAGCTAAAAGTAAAATTTTTTGTAAATTTAACTTTTCAGGTAAGTTTGAATTTGGTAAATAATATAAATAATTTGCATATTGCGTAGCCGGAATAAAATATTTTTTATTAGGTTCAAAATTATTAAAAATTTGCTCAATAATTTTAGCTGCATAGATTGGTTCAATAAAACTAAAATCAATGTCTACACCTTCAATAAACAATTTACTTTTAGCACTAGTTTGTTGTTCTTCAAACAGTTTTCCAACTTGTTGTTTTACACCTAAAATTTCACTATTTTCATTACCAGCATTAATAAAATGATAAACAATACTTGCATCAGGTGAATCAGAACCTGAAACATCAGTAGTATTTTTAAAAGCTTTAGTTGTTATAGTTTGTCTAATTCCAATTTTTTCTACACCATATTTTGGTTTTAAAACTTCTTCAATGATTTCGTTTTTAGCTAAAATAGATGCTTGCTTAGTTATTTCCGAAAATTTTTGATCTTTAATTTTATCATTTTTTAATTCTTCTAAAACATCTAAACTTTCAACTTGGGTATTAGTTAATTTTTCTAAACGTTGAATTGTTGTGTAATTAGTGCTATTTTTTAAAGCGATTTGCTTAGTTAAATCACTTAATTTTAGTGCTTGCTTAGTTTCAGTAACTGAATTATCAGATAAATTCTTTAAAGCTACCTTTTTCTCTCAATATGAAAAAGTTTGAAACTTAGCAAATTGGGCAGGATCATTTTCTTTTAAATTTTCAATGTATTTTCGAAATAATCCAGTTCAATTATTTTTAGTAGGATCAAAATTTAAATGATACTTGTGTTCAACAAAAAATTCAGTTCTAGCAACTTTTTTGGCTCAGTTTTTTGAAAAAATGTAAGTTGTGTTGTATTTAAAATTGAAAGAATCATTTACTTCTTTAGTAATTGTCGTTGTTAGACCTAAATTATTTATTGTTTTTGAAACTATAGTGGCAGAATCAAAAAGCTTAATTTTTCCGATTTGATTTTTTGATCAAACAGAATTATCATTTTGTTCTTTTGAAGTTAAAGTTCAAAATAAGGTTTTATTACTTGCTTTTGCAATATCCAAATAATAACGGTCAGGAAACTCTGGGTTGTTTTTACTAAAACCCATTAATGGAGCTAAATCTTGCGGTTTTATAATATAGAGTGAACCTTCTTTTTCTCAAGCAGAAGCTTTTGCCCCATTAAAAGTCGCTTCTTTAGTTATAACATTAATAGATAATGGTTGAATTTGAGTTAAATAATCATCTTCATTTTGTAAATTAAGACTAATACTACCTTTATTAACTCTGGCAACATCACCTAAAGAATAGTTACGATCTAATTTAACTATTTCTCCTGGCGCTAAACTAACTTGATATTTTTTGTTAATGTAACCACCTGAATGACCTTTTAAATATGTATCAAAACTAATCCCATCTGTTAAGTTGGGGCGGAAGTTGGCATTAGCTAAGTCAAAAATTGTTGACTTGTAATTATCATTATTAAAATTAGAATTTCTTGTATATTCTAAAAATAAGTCATTACTTTTAATGAAAACATTTTGCGCATTAGGTTGATTAATTCCTAATTCAGCTAGCGAAATGTATTCTTTGTTTTTCGGGATAACAAAGGACTCAACAATTTCAGTCGCTGCATCCTTAGGGTAGTATGTCCTTGCTTCAGGGTTATCAACGTTTTCTTCGTCAAAACCATTATTTTCGGCATTCCCTAATAAATTAACACTTAAATCAACCGTAGCATCTTGTAACACAGATTGATCTTTGTATTTTTGGAATTGTGAAGTATAGTTATTTCTAACACTTGAAAGAAGTGTAAAAACACCAGATGATAAAAAGACTAATAAAGCTAAACCAATCATTATTATCTTGTTTTTTGAAAGTGATTTAAAAACTTCTTTAAATAATCGAAACATATTTTCACCTCTATTCAAAAGAGTAATTTACAAATTTTACCTAATTTTTGGAAAAAAAGAAATTTAGCTTTTTCAGTTCTATGTTTTCATTTTAAAAAATAAACGTCAAAAATTATATTAAAGTTTTCTAAAAAGCAAAAATTTTTGAATTTGCAAAACATTAAAAATAGCAAACTTAGTGCTTAGCTAGCCATAAATTAATAAGGTTATGTATGATATAATAAGCCCATGCTTGTTAAAACATTTTTAGGTAATTTAAAAAAGTTTTTTCCGGAAAGTAAATTAAAATGGTTTACTTATTTTCGTTATTCAGTGCCGGTAATTTTTTCGGCATTTATTTTTGCATTAAATGGCTTTATTGACAATTTCATGGTAACACATATCCCTCAAGGTTTGGCTTCACTATCATACGCTAACTCATGAACCGCTATCGTTAATGGGGTAGTTGCTGGGATCGGGTTTGTATGTTATACCATTAGCGGACAATATATTGGTGCAAATGAACACCAAAAAGTTCGTCAAATTATGAAAATTAGAGTTTTTATGAGTTTTTTACTAACAATGGGGTTTGCTATTCCGGCCTTCATCTTTAGTAGAGAATTTATTGCCGCTTGACCTGATGCACCAACTTCACAAGACCCATCTAGTATAGCTGAATTCAATAAAACAATTGATCAAGGTGCTAAATATTTGTTTTATATTGTCATAACATGAATTATTTTGTCTTGAACAACACCATTAAGTTCATTATTAAATGAAACTAAAAACGGAAAATACGGATTATATTCTTCAATTATTTCATTAGTTGCCAACATCGTTGGAAATATTTTCTTTTTAAAAGTTTTAGGTATGGGGGTTGAAGGTGCTGCTTTTGCTTCGATTTTAGCACGGGTATTCGGAATTTTTGGGGATACTTATTTTGTTTGAAAAAAATGCCCAGAATATTTAATTAATCCTTTTTCAATTCATAAAGTAAAACTAGAAATTTGAAAAAATTTCTGAAAACGCTCATTCGGAGCCTTGCTAGCATTTTCACTAACATTACTAATTATTTTCAGAAATAGATTTTTTAATATTGCTTACCCTCAAGGAGCAATAGGCCAAACTGAATGAGCTATTAGTGCAGCATTAGTACTTGGTCTAACTGGAGCTATTGCTGAAATTTTTACAACAACATTTTTTGCAATTGGAACAAATGTAAATATTTTTGTGGGTCAAAATTTAGGAAAACGAAATTTTGATGAAGCTAAAAAAAATGCGAATGAATTAAAAGGTTTTCACTCGGTCATTGCTCTAATTTTTTCAATATTTTTAATAATTTTTATTGTGATTTTGCCATATTTAAATTATTTTGCTAGTTCAATTGGCCAAAATCTTGAGCCAATGGAGCGTCTTAAAGCTCAGCAATATTATATTTATGAATTACAAATGACACTTTTAATTGTTGTTATTATGAATCCTATTTGAATGTGATTTGTTACAACAGCTCGATTAATTTCATCAGGCGGAAAAACTAATATTGCCGCTGCAATGGAATTTGTTACAGAAATTTTAATGATTGGATGATTAGCGATTGTTTGTTTAGTTTTCGTTCCTACATTTAAAATTCCTATGAATCAAGCCTACATGTATTTCTTTTTGGGTGATTTATTAAAATTAGTTGTTTATGAAATTGTTTTTCTTAAAATTGATTGAGCTAGTCGCATCGATGATTATAAATCTAATAAAATTAAAATGAAAGATTATGATTAGTAATTTTGAACAAAATAATTACAAGTAGTAGAAAGGCAAAAATGCATGAGAGTTACAAAGGCTTTAGAATCCAAAAGTTAATTTCTGAAGCAGGAATCGTGTCGCGACGTGAAGCTGAAAAATTAATTTTAGAAAAAAAAGTTATGGTTAATGGCGAGGTAGCTCTTTTAGGGCAAAAAGCATCATTTAAAGATGAAATTTTAGTGGATGGAATTCCAATTTTGAGACAAGAGAAAGTTTATTATTTAATTAATAAACCAGAAAAAACTATTTGTACTAATAAAGATCCACAAAATCGTCAGTTAGTACTGAGTTTAATTAAAGATCCTCGTTTGTTACATACCGTAGGAAGATTAGACTATAACACTACCGGTACTTTGTTAGTTACTAATGATAATGAATTAACTTATCGTTTGACTCATCCTTCTTATGAAATCAAAAGAGTCTATCGCGCTCGTTTAAATGAACCTTTAACTGAACAAGAAATTCGTTTTTTAAATAGTAAAAATGTTGTAATTAATGACCAAAAATCATTACAAAAAGTTCAGCAGGTTGATAAAAAATCTTATGTAATTACTTTGCATGTTGGAACTTATCACCATGTAAAAAAATTATTTGAGCTTGTAGGAAAACGGGTGCAAGGTCTAACTCGATTAGAGTTTGCTGGTATTTCTCATGTTGGCAAATTAGCAAAAGGGCAGTATCGATCATTAAACCCCAAAGAAATTCGTTGACTTAAACAATTAACAAAAATGGAGCGTTAAAATGAAAAAAAATGTCATTTCTTGAGATCAATATTTTGCAGCTTTAACAAAATTAAGTGCTTTGAGAAGTAAAGACCCCAATACTCAAGTGGGCGCTTGCATTATTAATGATAAAAAGCGAATCATCGGTTTGGGATACAACGGAATGCCTAAAGGTAATGATGATGATTTTCCTTGAAATAAAGAAGGTAAAAATGTTGATATAAAATATTCCTATGTAATTCATGCAGAAATTAATGCCATTTTAAACTCAACTAATAATTTAGAAGGCACAATTTTATATACATCACTATTCCCTTGTGCTAACTGCGCTAAAACAATTGTCCAGTCAGGAATTAAAGAAGTTGTTTATTTAGATGATATTTATCACGATACCGAAGATGCCATGATTAGTAGGTTAATTTTAGATCGTTCCAAAGTGAAATATCGGCATGTGAAAAGTAAAAAATTAACTTTATAAATTTAATAATTAAAAAAGCGGAATCCAAACTAGATTCTGCTTTTTTAATTATTTTTGCGTAATTTCAATTTTTGGGATTGAATTTCGTTTGTTTTCTACCACCTTAAAAGTGAAATTTTGATAATTATGTTTAAAACTTAAAGTTAATTTTTTTTCAGTTTCAAAAGTTAACCATTCTCCAATTGTCATTTCAGGATTAGGTAGTTCAAAGTTAACAACTTGATTAATTTTATTGATTTTTACATCAGCATTGACTACAACTTGATTTAAATTAATTTGATAAATTTCTTCTTCTTCATCATTTTCATCATAAATATGACCAACTAATTTTTCAATTAAATCTTCCATAGTAACAATTCCAATTACTGTTCTAGAAGAAGTATTTTTAGTTACAAAAGCCATTTGAGACTTTTCGCTTCTTAAGCGATCTAAAACTTTACTTAATAAAATATTAGAAGAAATTGTCGGCACTTCAACAACATAATCTTCAACACTACCTTTTTTCATTTTTCAAACATTTTTTAATAATAAAATTCCAATAAAACGATTATTTTTCTTGACTGGTAAGCGCGAGTAACCGGTTTCTCAAAATACTTCTTTAACTTTTTTTAGATCTCAATCATATTCAACATAAAAAACGTTTTTTAATCTTGTAAAATGCTTTTGTAATTTTGTGGAATCAAAATCCAACGAATTTAAAGCTAAAACAGTTTCTTTTTTATCTAAAATACCTTCTTTGTAACCTAATTCAATAATTGAACGTAAATCTTGTTCCGTGTTAGTGATTTTAGGATTTTTTAAAAGTTTTGACATTGGGTATGTAAAAGGATAAAATAATCAATAAAAAAATTCCATTAAAATAACAACTTTTTTAATATATTGCACTGGGTATTTTCGGGCAAAAATTTTAGGCAACATTTCTCCAAAAATAACAATTAATGGTGTCATAACTACAACTGAAATAATAATATTTAAAGTTCCGTCAAATACGGTTTTAGATAATAAATATGATAATGATGTTGAAGCTGCAATATTAATTAAATTATTTCCTAATAAAATAGTTGATAAAGTTCTACCAAAATGATCATAGTGCTTTTTCACTAATTTAGTTGTAATTGAATTAGGTGTGAGCTTATTTTCTAAATCTACCCGATTAATTGAACTATAAGCCATTTCCAATGCTGAAAAAAATGCAGAAATGATAAAACATAAAATAATGACAATAATAATTATGATTGTGGAGAGGTCCATATCAATAAAATTTAAACTCCTTTAATTTTCTTTTTCAGTGAACAATCCCAATGAAGCATCGAAGTTCAAAGTAAAGCGTCCAGTTGCTCCATTTCGATGTTTTGCAATACTAACAATAACATCTTGTTTACCTTCTTGAGAATTTTTCTCTTTATCTTTATTATAATAATTTTCACGATAAAGAAAAAGAATAATATCGGCATCTTGCTCAATTGCTCCCGACTCTCTTAAGTCTGATAAAATCGGCATTTTATCTTCTCTGCTCTCGACTTTTCGCGACAACTGTGAAAGCGCTAAAACAGGGGCATTAATTTCACGAGCTAATTGCTTTAATGATCGAGAAATTTTAGAAACTTCTAATTGACGATTATCGCCGCTTGAATTTGAAATTGAAATTAGTTGTAAATAATCAATAGCAACAAGTTGGATATCACCATTTTGTTTTTGTAAACGTTTAACTTTTCAAATGATTTCTGATAGAGTGATTCCTGCTTGATCATCAATTAAAATTTTGTAATTTTGTAATTTTTCTTGTGATTTTTTAAGTCGCAAAAAACTTTCTTGAGTTAGTAATGATGGATTTTTAATCATTCGTCCATCAATTCCTGATAGTGAAGCTAAAATCCGTGATACTAATTGATGAGCCGGCATCTCTAATGAAAAAATCACAACAGTTCCTTTATTTTCTCTAGCGATATTTGTTGCTAAATTTAATGCTAATGCCGTTTTTCCCATTGAGGGACGAGCTGCTAAAATAATTAAATCACTTTTTTGTAGTCCTGAAGTGTAATTATCTAACGGCCTAATCGATGTTTTATATCCCGTTACAGTTTGGGGATTTAACCGCTTTTCAGCAATTTCTTGTAATAATTTTTTAGCAATATCATAAATATCTTCAAAATCTTTAAAAACTGTTTCTTTAGTGATTTCAACTAGTTTTGTTTCAAATAAGTCTAAAACTTCATCAGCTCCATCAACGGTTTGAATTTTGCGTTGCATTTCATTAATTAACTGTGCTGTTTTAGCTAATTTGTTATATTCTAACATTTCTTTAATTGAATTGGTCATGTTAGAAGATAAGGCGGCATGCGACTTTAATGATAGTAGTCTTGACACTCCTCCAATTTTAGCTAGTTGATTGTTCTTTTGCAAATAATGGGTTACTAAATTGTCATCAATTTTTTGATCACTTTCTTGAATTTGTTTTAAAACTTTAAAAATTTCACGATTATTTTCATTTACAAAAACATCTTCACTTAAAAGCGACATGTATAAATCAATTCCTGAATTACTTACTAACAAGTATCCAAGTACCGATTCTTCAATTTTTGCAATATCTTGTTGTTTATTTTTAGTCATTCTACTCCACTATTTGTTTCCAATTCACATATTTTATGAATTTAATTAATCTTCTTTAGTTACATGAACTTGAATTTTTGCCACAATATTTTTGTGCAATTTAATTTTAACTTCAGTAAAACCTAAAGAGGCAATATGCAAATGTTCCTCAATTGAATGTTTTGGTAATTTAAAACCTTTTTCTTCTAAAGCTTTTTGAATTTTTTTGCCAGTAATTGAATGGTGGATTACATTATTATGTTCTTTTAGAGTGAATTCTAAATTAACTTTTTCCAATTCCCCTTTTAATAACATTGCTTGTACTCTTTGTTCTTGCTCTTCTGCTTCTAATTTTGCCAGGTTTTTATGTAAAATTGCTAAGTTTTTTTCATTATATGGCACTGCCAATTTATTTTTAATTAAGTAATTTGATCCATATCCTGGCGAAACATCAATGATATCATTTACTTTTCCATCTTTACAATCTTTAATTATTATTACTTTCATTTTTCACACTCACTATTGCTTGTTTAATGTTTGTTATGAATTGATCTAATGATTCATTCTCTGAAATCACTGCAGCGGCACTAAAATGACCACCACCACCTAATGACTCAACAATAATTTGAACATTAGTCTCAATTCCCCGTGCTGACAATTTATAATTTTTCTTGTCATAACGAGCAACCACGAAGGCTGCTTTACGGTCTTTAATTCTTAGGATTTCATCAGCTGCAATTGATACCACATCTGGTGGTAATTCGTCATTAGTATAAGCTAAAAAAAATCCCGGTTTGACTTCGCTTAAGGTTGATAATAGTTTTCGAATTTGGCCTGAAACTTCTTCTGAAATTTTTAGTATATCAACCGATTCTTGCGCTTTGGCTCCCCACTCATATAGCAAAGCCGCAGCATTAAATGTTTTATTTGAAATTGATTTTTGAAATTGATTGGTGTCCATATAAATTCCATTTAATAACGTTTGAGCTACAAAAGAACTAATTTGACGTTTGACACTTGTGCGGCTAAACCGTAGAAATTCTGTAATAATTTCTGAAGCTGAAGAAGCTGAAGTGTCAATAAATTGATTTAGCAGCGGACAATAATCGGGTTGAACACTTACTCGATGATGATCAAAGATAAAAATATTGTCTGGATTAGCTTTATCAAAAGCATCAGGATTTTCTAATAATTGCGGGTTAGAAGTGTCGCATACAAAAATTAAAGTATTTTTATTAGTTAGTCGCGATGCAGTTTGAGGTTTAATAAAAAGTTTTTTGTCAACGTTTTCAAAATGGCTTTGAATAAAATTATAGGCTGTGTTATCAAAACTGATATTTTGAATAAAAACTTGCTTATTATAGGTTTGAAAAAATTTAGCAAGAGCATAAGAAGCTCCCAGTGCATCCAAATCCATATTTTTATGTCCATAAATAATAACTTTTTTCAAAGTCGGATCGGCAATTCGTTTCATAATCCGCTTGCTAACAGCACTAATTAAGGTACGACTAGAATTAGGTTGAATTTCAGTTCTAGCTCCGTATGAATGCATTTTTTCTTCATCAACAACCGTAATTTGATCACCACCACGGGATTGGCTATTTAACAACCCTTTTCGTGTTAGCTTAATTAACTCATTAATGTTCGAAGTACCATAAGCAAAGGCTCCTGATACAGTGATTTTTTGATTAAAAAGATCTATATCACCATAACTATTAATTTTGTTAAAAAAATCAAATTGTTCTTTTTTAAATTCTGTCAAAGTGCTTTCATTAGTAATTAATAAAAATTTACTATTGGCATATTGTCGATATGATAAATTGTATTTTTTAGATAATTTTTCAAATAAATTAATTAAAGCATTTTGAATTGAAAATAATTCTTCTTCAGCTAGGGTAATTTGTAATAGTGAAAAGTTATCGATTTCAATTTCTCCTAAAACGATGCGATCTTCATTGTATTGTTTAATTAATGAAAAACGAAAATTCAAATCTTTTAAAATAATAATTTTATGATCTAAATTAATTCTCACTTCATAAATATTATCGTTATCTTTATAAACATACAACAAACGTTTTTCCCGCACATTTTCACGAAAATCAAAATAATCTACAATAGCATTACCTAAAATTTTTGTTCCAAAGCGCTCTTTCACAAATGGCGAAATTCATAAAATTTTTCCAGTAGCTGAAAAATTTATTATTCCTAAACCATTTTTAGAAACTTCTTCTTCAATGTAATAGTTAATACCTTTTTCAATTTCAGCAACTTTTTTTAGATATTTTTTAACTCAAAAAAATAAAACTAGAAAAAAACACGCTAATAAAGAAAAAATAAGAATAAATAATATAACCGTTTCTAATTCTTTTCATTCTGTTAAAAAAAAGTGTTGGACAAGCCAAAGCACTAATAAAATTAAAAAAAGCGCAACAGAAAAGGCTGCTATAAAAAATAACTTTTTTCGTTTAATTTTCATGATGTAATTATTATACCAAAAGCATTTATCTAAAATTGATATTAACAAAATTATCTAAGCAAATAAAAACAAAAACCGTATCAAAGACACGATTTTTGTTTTAATTAAAAATGATTATTTTTTAATTCTATCTGCAACAAATGGTAAGAAAGCAACAAATCTAGCTCTTTTAATTGAAGTTGAAACTAATCTTTGGTGTCTAGCACATGTGCCTGTAATTCTTGAAGATAAAATTTTTCCGTGTAAGTTAATTAATTTGCTTAGTAAGTCAACATTTTTATAATCGATGTAATCCATTTTGTTTACACAAAAGTTACATGGTTTTTTACGAGAATTTTTTTTCTTAGTTTTTTTAACGAATTTCATTGGCGAATCTCCTTATATTAAATCATCAATTGATCAGTTTTCTTCATCGATGTCTATATCACTACTATTTTCGACAACTTTGGGGGCTGTAAAATCAGGAGTTGAAACTGATGCAAATGATTGTGGGGTAGTAGTTTCATTTGTTGAATTATTATAAAAGTTCATTTTTTGATTATTAGTTTGGTTATTTTTTGATCCTTCAAACTTTGTTTGTTTACGTTGTTCCTCAATTTGTCTTGACTCTAGCTTTTGGAATCGATCAACAGTTACATCAAAACCATTAACATACTCGCCGTTTTTATTTTGATAACGGTTAGCTGAAATGCTACCTTCAATTGCAACTAATGAACCTTTTGATAAATATTCTAGTGCAAATGTTGCATTATTTCTTCAAGCTACAATCGGAATAAAATCTGATACTTCAGTATTAGTGTTTGTATCAAAATCACGACGTACAGCCACAGTAAAACGTACATAAGGTACATTTGAACGGGTTAAAAATTTATTTGGATCTTGAACCAATCTACCAATCAAAACAACTTTATTCATAAAATGAATTACTCCTTAGTTTTAGTTTCTTCAGAAGTTGCTGCTGGAGCTGGTCTATTAGCTCTATGCTCGTTATCGTTTCTTCTGTTAAATGGTCTACGATTATTATTAAATGGTGCTCTTGGTTTGAATTTCTTAACTGTTACTTTACGGTTTAAACCTTTTTCAGAATCTAAATTAATTACTAATGTTCTTCAAATAGTTTTAGAAATGTTTGTTAAACGAACAAATTCTGCAACCAGTTTTTCTTCAGCATTTACTAATAGTAACAAGTAAGTAGCTGTTTTTGATTTGTTAATTTCATAAGCTAATTCTGTACGCTCTAACTTTTCAGCTGATACAATGCTATCAGCTCCAAAAGTATTTTTTGCTAAGTCTGTAGCAATTTCAGGATTTTCTCCTGGAGCAAGAATTAATAAAATTTCATATTTTGCCATCTTTATATTGGCTCCTTTCGGTCATCAGGATCTAACTTGTTATTTAGATCAAGGAGTTTTATGAAAATTTTTTAATAAACTCAAATGCTATTATATTATATTTTCTTAAAATTGTGATAAAATAGCATCTCTTAATTCAGCTATTTTGGTTTTTTTATTAGCTGAGACTCAATAAATCGGAGCAGCTAAATTTTCAAGCGCCTTTTTAGCTTTATAAAGTTGTGATTGTTTAGCCTTATCCACTTTAGTACCAACTAAAATAACTTTTCGATTTAGTGCTTGTAGGTAATAATACATTTCAAAATCAAATTCAGTTGGACCAATCACACTATCAAATAATAAAAATACTGTCGCAAGATTAGTTGATTCTATAAAATATTGTTCAATCATATCTAACATTTTTTGTTTTTGACTTTTAGACATTTTAGCATAGCCATAACCCGGTAAATCCACAACAATATTATGATAATCATCTGAAAAATAATTAATCAATTGCGTTCTTCCTGGTGTATTAGAAGTTTTGGCAATTTTGGTGTTAGCAAGGGCATTAATTAATGATGATTTACCAACATTAGAACGGCCAATAAAACATATTTCTTTACCTTCGTGTTGATACCAACTATTTTTATCTTGTGCTGATTTAATAAATTTTCACATGATAGCCTTCTTTCGAAATTTATTATAAAAAAATCCTAAACTAATAATTTAGGATTAATATTTTATCTTCTAATACTTAATAGCAGTTTTAGTAATTGCACAAATGTTAGAAATAAAACCATTCCATAAGCAAGTGCTGAATAATTAATTAATTTTCTATCATATTCATTAATTTCAGCATTTTCACCAATGATAACTCATCTTTCTTGCTCTTTTTGCAAACTATAAAATGTAAATCCTGCTAGTAAAATATAAAGCGCAATTCCTACAATAGCAATAAATAATATTAATCAATTTTGTAGCACAAAAATATTAATAATAATCATCACAATAAAAGCAGCTGATAAAATCGATATTAATGGTCATAATTTTCCGTAATTCACAATTCCAAGATATCCTAAAAATCCAGAAACTCCAATTGCAATTAATGGAATTGCAACCATGATTCCTAAAACTCAAATGCTACGATCTTGAAGTAAATATAAGGTAACTTGCATTCCCACAAATCAAGCATCCATCACTATGAAAACTGCATATAACAAAACCATAAATGCAAATGGAATTTTTAAATTCCTTGATTGTACTATTCAATAAATTACACTATGAAGTATGATAAATAAAATTCACATAATAATTTGTCAAGCAAATGATGTTTTAACTCCAAATGAAAAGATAATGAAATTAATATCATTTAAATTTAAATAAACAAATAATGATGACATTAATAACAAAATCCCTACACCAAAACCAAATCACATTAATGTTTTTGATAATAATTTTGTTTTTTGTTCTTTTTCAACAATCCCTAAATATCTTTGTCTATATGTCATAATGTTAAATATTATACCTTACCTTTTATTTTTTCTTCTTTAACAATTGTAATATGATATTCATCTAATTGTTTTGGATCCACCGGAGAAGGAGCTTGGGTCATTAAATTAACGCCTTTGGAATTAATCGGAAATGGAATCACATCACGAATTGAATCAGTATTTTGTAAAATCATTACAAGACGGTCAATTCCGAAAGCAATTCCACCATGCGGAGGTAATCCATAATTGAAAGTTTTTAGAAAAAAACCAAATTGTTGCTCCTGCTGCTCAAGTGTCATTCCGATAATACTAAACATTTTACGTTGAACATCTTTGTCAAAAATTCGGATTGAGCCACCACCTAACTCAAATCCATTAAGCACAAGATCATAAGCTTGGGCGCGCGCTAATTTAGGGTTTGCTTCATTTGGCGTATTTAAAAAACCATCTTGAAACATTGTAAATGGATGGTGTGCTGCAGCATATGAATTAGTTTCTGCATCATATTCATACATTGGTCAATCAACAATTCAAGCAAAACGAAATTCATCTGAATTAACAAGATTGAACATTTCTTTCATTTTTACTCTTAAAGCACCAAGTGAATTAGTCACTTCTTGATATTCGCCAGCAACAATAAATAGGGTTCCGGTTTGATAATTATGATTAGTAACATAGGTTTGAATTTTATCAAGATTAATGTCTTTAAAAGAATTTGCTATGACCTTGCCATTTTGAATTTCAACATTTAATAAACGATTTCCTTTATTTTTCTTAAATTCTTCTTCTAAAAGTTTTAGTTCTTTTTTAGAAACTTTTTGTTCTAAAAAAATAGTTTTAATGGTCGGGAAGTTAAATAAAAATTCTGCAGTGTTTTGTAAATCAGCTGTTGCTTCTGTTAAAAAATGTTGATGTCTTAAGTCCGGCTTATCAACTCCATATTTATCAATTGCTGTATCATAAGTAATTTTTTCAAATTCGCCAGTAATTGTTAAACCTAATTTGTTAAATAAATGGCGATACATTTGTTCTACAAGTGATTGAATTGTTTCTTGCTTTACAAATGACATTTCAATATCTAATTGGGTAAATTCATATTGACGATCTTTTCGTAAATCTTCATCCCGAAAAACGCGAGCAAATTGATAGTATTTTTCAAACCCTGAAGCCATTAAAATTTGTTTAAATAATTGTGGTGATTGAGGAAGAGCAAAAAAATGCCCTTTTTTTCGAGTTGTAACTAAAAAATCACGTGCTCCTTCAGGTGTTGAGCGTGACAAAATAGGAGTTTCAATATCAACAAAATCATATTGATTTAAAAATTCGCGTAAATATTGAAAAACTTTGTGTTTTAATAAAATATTAGCAGCAATTTTATGCCTTCTTAAATCTAAATAACGATATTCTAGGCGTAATTCTTCGCTCACATCGATTTCATCTTTAATTTCAAACGGTAAATTATCTGAGTTTGATAAAACTTGATAATCTGTAACAATTACTTCAATTTCACCAGTTGCAAGATTGGGGTTTTTATCTTTTCTAGCGACAACTTTACCAGTAACTTTTAAAACTGCCTCTTTATTAAAATCTGTTTTTGTATCGTTAAAGACAATTTGGGTAATGCCTCAACGGTCACGCAAATCCACAAAAGACATATTTTTAAATTTTCGAATATTTTTCACCCATCCATAGAGCGTTACTTCTTGATTTAAATTATGAATGGTTAATTCATTATTGTTAATTTTTTTCATTTTTAAGCCTTTTTAGTTCATTGTATAGTATTTGATTTTTTTTATTATTTTGATGTAATGTAAATGCTTCACGATAGTTTTTAGTGAAATCTTTGACTGTAAAAGCGGTTGGTGGTTGATCTTTTTCTCGGAAAATAATCATTGAAGCTAATTGCTCAGCATTTTTGAATGCTTGCTGAATTTTTTCTGGTTTTTTACCAAATTCCACTCGAAAGCCTTGTTGACGTAAATGTAATGCTAAAACACTATTAGCTTGCAATTCTGACTCATTAAAACTTGCAATATAAATATCGCATTGTTTTTGATTAAAATCCCGAAACTGTTTGATTTTTGGAAAAACTAATTCCATTAGCCGTTCTACACCTAAACCAAAACCAATTGCTGATTGTTCTAATTTACCTAATTCTTTAAAAAGGCTATTATAACGCCCACCACCTAAAATAGTTGATTGAGCTCCTAATGTTTGTGACGTATCAATAAATTCAAATACAATTTCATCATAATAATCTAGGCCTCGAACTAATGAATAATCCACTTCATATTTAATTTCATAAAGATCTAATAATTTTTGGAATTGCTCAAATGATTTTAACATTTCAGATGTTAAAAATTCTTTAATTTTTGGAGCAGCTTTAATAAAATCTTTATGCGCTTCTTTTTTATCATCTAAAATGCGCAACGGATTTTTTTCAAGACGTTTTACTGATAATTCTTCTAATTGATCAATATAAGCACTAAAATATTTTTTTAAGCTAGCTGTATATTGCGCCCGAATTGCAGCATCACCTAAATAATTAATTTTAATTTTATAATCAACAATTTTCAATCTTCTTAACAATTCGGTAGCTAATAAAATAACTTCTGCATTAGTATAAGGGTTAGAAATAGATAAATATTCGACTCCAGCTTGATAAAACTGACGCTGGCGCCCTTTTTGGGGTTGTTCATAACGAAAGGCAGGGTTAAAATAAAAATATTTTTGCATTAAAGCTGAATTGGCATAAAGCTTATTTTCTAAAATTGCCCGCACTACCGGGGCTGTTGCTTCTGGTTTTAAAGCTAGTTCTCGATCAGCTTTATCAGTGAAAATATACATTTCTTTATTAACAATTTCTGACAGCTCACCAGAACTACGCTTGAACAACTTAGCTTCTTCAAAAATAGGTGTTTCAATATAATGAAAATTGAAGTCCGTAGCGACTTCAAAAAAGATATTTTTAATAAAATTAAAAATTTGTGCATTTAAACCGTAAATGTCTTTTGTGCCTTTAGGTTTTTGAAACATAAAATCCTTCCATTCAAATGATTACACGTTGTAATCATTAATTCCGGTGAAAGTTTGTTCTTTGATTTTAGATTTGTTTCAGAAATTATCATTCATGCGCTTAGCTTTCATTTTATTACGTAATACTTCAAGGTGGTATCACACTTGTGGGGCAATAAATAATGATGAAAGAGTTCCAAAAACAATTCCAAATAATAGCGCAATATTGAAGTATAAATTAGTTGATTCTCTAAAAATTAATAACATGAAAACAGTAATTAATGTTGTTAATGAAGTGAATAGTGATCGTTTCATAATATCTTTGATCGCTGAATTCATGATTTCTTTAATTTCTTGTTTTGAAAGCACTTCATGATGTGAGTACTTTTTGATTGTGATTTCTTTAATTCGATCAAAAATAATAATAGTGTTATTAATTGAATACCCAACAATCGTCAAGGCGGCAGCTACAAAAATAGTTGAAAATTCAAATCTAAAAATTACAAATAAAGCAATCACAATAATTACGTCATGTAGCAAGGCTACAATAGCAGCAATTGAGAATGTTCATTTTAATACAATTAGGGTATATAAAATTACTAAAATAAATGAAATAGAAATTGCTAAAATTGCATTTTTAACTAAATTTTGAGCTTCTTCTGTTGAGATTGCATATGAATTTGTAGTTAAATAAGAACTTACGCCATTTTTCAAATTACTTTCTAAAGCTGTAATTTTATCAGTTAAATCCTGAGTTGTAACAACTGATACATTAAACAAAGTTTTTTCAGCATTAATAGGCAAGAAAGTGATTTGATTTGCGCCATTATCAATGCCGTTATTGATTAAAAATGTCTTAATTTCTTCGGCAGTTGCTAAATCTAACGGTTTAAATGAATTATTACTTGATTCAATTAAAATATTAGTTCCTCCAGAAAAATCAATTCCTCGAGCAAAACCAGCTCCAACATTACCAGCAAGAGCCGCAAAAATAATGAAGATAATGATACCAATACCAATAATTGTTAATGGCACAAGATTAAATCACTTAATATGTTTGACATAATTTGGCCGTTCAATAATTGGTATGTAACCCTGTTGAATTTTTTCAACATATTTTTTTTGAATTCCTAAAAGATACAACTTATTGTTAAAGAAACCAGTTTTAATTAATAATGTTGTAATCATTCTTGTGAACAATAGCGAAGCAACTAATGTAAAGATGATCGAAAGAATTAAAGTAATTGAAAAACCTTTAATGCTTTTTGTACCAAAATAAAAAAGTACAATCGCCACTAAAAATGTAGTGATGTTAGAGTTCAAAATAGTCGATACTGATAAACTATTAGCTTTGGTATTAGCTTTGAGTACATTCGAACCTTCATAAATTTCTTTTTTAAAACGTTCAAACATTAAAACATTTGCATCAACTGACATTCCAATTCCGATGATCAAAGGAGCGATAGATGATGGTGAATATTCTCCGCGTAAAACAGTAAAAAATAATAATGTTAAAAAAACATATAAAGCTAATGAGATTGTTGAAAGTGCTCCTAGCAATCCGTAATTTACAATTAAAAATAATGCAATGATGCTAAATGAAATAATTCCGGCAATCAAAGCTGAATTTAAAGCTTGCGATCCTAATGTTGCAGAAACAAAATTAGAACTTAGTAATTCTAATTTATACTCAGCTGAACCATAATCAATATTTAGTGCTAATTGTTTTGCTTCATCAGCTGAAAAATTCCCACCAATCACAAATGATGAGCCAGAAAGTGGTTCTCTAACAGAAGCTTGTGAAATTAAATAATCTTGTGCTTTAAAAACGCCTTCTTTTAAAACTGGCTCAAATTCTTTTTCTTCACCACCGACCATTTGTTTATATTTTGTTGCTTTTTCATTAACAAACATGAAATTATAAATGTTATAGTTAGCGTTTTTTCATTCATTTGGGTACTGTTCTTGTGCTATTTTAAGCAGTTCACGTAAATTTACCCACATTAAAATGACATTATTAGGTCTTTTTTGTGAAATATAAGATGTTGCTTTAGTTCATTCAACTTCAGCTTCTTTATCTTTTAAGCTCACTAATACTTCATTGGCATTGCCGCCAGAAGCGCTTGGGCGCGCTTGAGCGGAGTTTTGCTTTAGCGGAGGAGACCAAGAGACATCAGTTCTATCTAATGAACCATTTTCAACAAATACACCATTATAAAATAATGGGTTACCATTGATATCAGTAATACTTAATTCTGGTTTTTTAATGATTTCATCGATAAAAGCGTTTTTACCTTCTTCGTTTGAAACATTATTTTTAGAAATTAAAATTTTGCTATCGCCTTCAATTGAAACATTAGTACCATTTAAACCAGTACCTCCTGTTAAACGATCAGAAATTGCTTTTTCAACATTTCGAACTGTTTCATCACTAGCTTTTTGACCATCAAGGCTTTTAACTTGGATTAATGCTTCAACACCACCACCATATTCTACAGAGCGGTTAATGTTTTGTGAGACGTAACTTGTTGATCCTCACGCAATTCCAGCGATTGAAAAACTAATTGTAAGAATTAGGATAATAATGCGCTTTCAATTCGATAATTTAAAGAATTTTACAAACAAGTTTTTCATAAGTTAGTAAATTATACCATTAAGCAAAATTTTCAAAAATAGCATTTTTTTATTCTAAAAAATTAATGTTATTTAAATATTCAAGTGCTTTTTCAGTGATCATCCGTCCCCGAAAACTTTTTTCTAAAAAACCTAGTTTCAAAAGTTCGGGTTCAATAAATGTTTGAATGACTTCTTTTTTAAACATCAGCATTGAACTAATTGTTTCAAGTGAAATTCATTTTTGCTGAAAATGGCTAGCTAGGATTTTTAGATAAGAAATTTGTTGCTGATTTAATCCTTGCGCATAAATACCAATGCTTGATAATGTTTCTTCAAGAATAGCTTGATTAATTTGTTTTGTATTATGAAAAATCATAAAATCGCGAATCCTTTTTAAAATGTTGTTTACCTGGCGTGGAACTAATTGCGCTGCTTCAGCAATTGTTGTATAAAATGATTCTAGAATTAAAATATTTAATTTTTTAGAAGAGCTTTTGATAATTTCGATGATGTCAAATAAATTATACATTTCAAAATTAGCAATAAACCCAAATCGATCACGCAATGGTTTAGAAATTTTATAAATTTTGGTGGTTGCACCAATAATTGTAAATTTGGGTAACTTCATTCGAATAATTTTACTATCACCCTCAACTCCGAACGGAATGTCTACAACACCTTCTTCCATCGCTGAATAAAGCAGTTCTTCAACATTTTTATTAATAGCATGGATTTCATCAATAAACAATAGATCATACTCTTTTAAAGCAGCAAAAATTTGTAATAAATCAGCTTTCTTTTCAATCGAAGGCCCTTGAATAAATTTAATATTTAATCCACTTTCTTGAGCAATCAAGTTTGCTAATGTGGTTTTACCAAATCCTGGCGCTGCATTAAAAATGATGTGATCAATTTTTGTTTTGCGCTTTTTAGCTGATTGAATCATGGCAAATAATGTTTTTTTAATTTTATTTTGACCTATAAATTCTTGAAAATTTTTTGGTCTAAGTTCTAAGTTCTCGTGCATTTGAAATTACTTTAATGGCTGCTTCAACTAAAAAATCAATATTTTCATTGCTTAAATCAACATTATTTAAAGCAAAATCAATTTGCTTTTTCTTAAAACCTAAAAATTGTAAGGTTTTTTCTAAGTCATTAATAATATTATTAGATTTTACTACTGTTGTTAGTTCAGTTTTATTGACCAAGTCTTTATTTAATAATTTTTGATACTTTTCTGATAGAGAAAAGACAATCTGTTTAGCAGATTTAGCTGTGATATATTTTACTTTTGCAAGTTCACTAACATCGCCATTTGCAATTAAGTGAACAAGATGTTGAAAATCATGTTCTAAAATAGAAATGGCAGTTTTAGGGCCAATGCCACTAATTGATAATAAGTCTTCAAATAAAATTCTTTCTTTAAAAGAATTAAAACCATATAACTTATGTTGATACTCATTAATATGGTCATAAATATAAATTCTTCTTGTTTCGTCTTTTTGATAAGAACGATTATAAGGAATATAAATTAAATAACCTACTTGATTACAATCTAAAATAATGTAACTATTTGAAACATGAGAAATTTTTCCAATTTTATATACTGTCATATTTTTCCTCCATTTAATATATAGCTAGAAATGACTCATTTTCATAAAAAATTTTTGAAAAACATATTTTTTGTTACTAAAATAGAGTTTTTAAACTAAAAAATAGTTTAAAAAAGATTAAAAATAAATAATTATTAATTTAGCAAAATTAAAAATATAACAAGTAAAAGTTGTTATGTTTTTGTTCATTACAAGTAATTTAATAATTTTTTAAATATTTAAAAACATTGCTTAAATATTTTTAAAATAAAATAAAATTAGTGTTTATTCTTTGATGGATAGCAATAATTCTTCTAAAATATTTACTCATTTTTTAATTTGGACTTTCAGTTTTGATTCAAACAAAATTTTGCTGATCTCTAGTATTTTTTTTCATCATAAAAATTTTTGTTTTTTAATTATATAAAATTTTTAAATTTAATTTATTGAAAATTTTTCATGTAATAATTGAGTAAAATAAAAAAACAAGCAATGGTGCTTGTTTTTTTAGATTATCTTAAATAATTATTTGTTTTCAAATTCTTGGTAGTAATGGAAGTTAGAATCTTTACCTTTTTTCAAGATTAATAAAGTGTATTTTTTATTATTTTCTAGGCTAGGTAATTCAACACTTTCAAGTTTTTCAGGTTTATCAGTGACAGAAAAGTTAACAATCATTTCTTGACTAAATTCTTCATTACCAGCTGAGTCTGCATATTTTTGATAAATGGCAATATATTCTCCAGCTTCTCATCCAAGAACATTAAATTTCATTTTGCCATCAGTTTCCTTAGACATCTGAAGCGCTGGGGTTGTAGCTTTTCTGATTTCTAAATTATTAGTTACTTCGTTTGCTCATCTTCCAAAGTCTAGTTTATTGATTGCGAATCCTAAGTCTTTCTCTGATTGCTTAATTCCATGAGCTGTTGCAGTTGCTGCAAATGCTTCATATGAATTAAGCGAAGCTAAAGTCTCTCCCGCCACAACTGAACGTGATAAACTATTTGGATTTTGTGATATAGTAATCATTCCATTTAGCATTGATACAAATAAGGTAATGCTATTAAATTTATTTTCATCTTTTCAAACAAAATGTACATTAAATCCAGGTGCATTATTTGCTTCTGCATTAGCCACAAATACTTTTAAGTTTTCTCTTGTATATGTTGTAACTTTATTATTTGCTCCAGAAATAATGCTTAATGCTAATGAAGGGTTTTTCTCAGCATTTGTAATTATATCTTTGAAATCTTCTAATGAATAAATTGATAAATCATTTAATGAGTAAATCGATGATGATGTAATATCTCCAATAAACATTGGTTTTTGACCTACAAAAGCCTTGCCATTAATCATTTTAGCAACTTCAACCTCACTATAAGGAGTTAAGAACTCAGCACCTCAATCAGTTGTTCCTGAAGTTAAATCAACATCCATTCCGTATTTATCTAAAAGACTAAATGAACGAACATTTTTTTCTTCTTGTTTGTATGAATCAAGAACTAATTTATTGTCTCCGGTTCTAGCTCCTCTTGCTGAATTAGGATTGTAATATCTCATTCTTATTCCAGAAATTTGTAATCCTTTATTGAAGTTAAAGGCATCACTACGATTTAATTCAAAGAATGGAGCTCCAACTTCTTCTTCTGGTAAAGAACTTGAATTAGGGTTTGCTGTATCATAAACATTGTCAGTTGATGGATGGAATAATCCAGCAAAGTTTTTCAGTGTTTTTGTAATATCTTTTTGAGCTTTAGTTAATTTAGTCATAACTAGGCCATCTTTAACTCAAAATTCAAGGATAAAACTATAAATTGTTAAGTCAAATGTTTGTACTGCTAATCTTAATTGAAGTTTTTTAGTGCCATAAGTTGCAGTTTCTGCTCATCAACGTCTATTGATATTAGTATTAGTGTTAATTCACCCATTAAATAATGGTGATTTATCACCAGCTGAAAATTCAACTTGTTGAAGTGCTACTTTAAGCGGTTCTTTTCAAGCTTCTTCTTCACTAGGTCATCCAAATTCTTCTAGTGTTCCTAAAACAAATTCTTCATCTTTTTTGAAGTTTGTTTTAATTGTAGTGTAATGGTTTGAAACATTTTCTACAACTTCTGGCGCAGCTGCTAGAGTTGTTATATTTGTTTCCGGCAACAATTCAACTGATTGATTTTTATCATGAATATTTTCAATAAAAGCTTTAACTACATAATTTTTACTTGCATTTAAACCTTTTAATCTCACTACTTGACTTGCTAAATCACCAACTGTAACTTCGTTTTTAGACCATGTTATAGTTGAATTAGCTGTTGTTGGTGTATTTGGTAATTCTCTATATTGTACAGTTACTTTGTAGTTTTTTCATGAATTTAATTTTGATAAGTTGACTACAACTTCATTATTTGTGATTTTCCCTAATTTTGCTTCAGGGTTTTGGAATTTAGTTGTAAATGATCCTTCATCTAAAACTTTTGTACCAGCAGAATTTAATACTTTATATTGGTAGAAAGTATTTGGTTGCAATTCTCCAAATAATACTAAAAAGTCTTTTTTACCGGCTGTAGCATTTTCTTTGAATGAAGTCTGAGCTGCTGGCAATTTGTTACTAAAATCAAATTCTGTTCCAAATACAACAACAGCATCTTTAAAGTCATTTTCACTAATATCACTTAATACAATTGTTGCTGCTTTTGAATTAGTAAATAATGTTGGGCTAGTTGAAGCTGCTTTAAGAGTTGTAAAACTTGTAGAAGCGTCAGTTATAGCAACTTCAGTTTGTGTTGTACCATGCTCTAAAACTAATTTAACATGATATTCTTGTTCTGCACCTAAATCAGATAATGTTACATGTACATTACTAAATTGCTCACCTAATAGTGGATTTAATATATATTCTTTTTTATCAGAAGAGTAACCACTATCTTTAGCAAATACTAATTTTAATTTAGGATTTTCATAACCTTTTAATAATTCTCTGCTTACATTTTGCACTTCCAAAACAGCACTCTTAGTAGACACTAGTGATTTAGCGATTTTAACCTTAGCAGTTGTTGTTAAAGTTCCTTTATATTCTGTGCCACTAATTGTTAAAGAGTATCAATATTTTTTATTAGCTGTTAATTCAGAACCTGAGCTTAATTCAAGATTAACAAATTCATCTAGCTTTAGTGTTTTAGAATTAGTTGCTTTTGCAGATCCAGTATGTTCCGCATTATCATAAAAATTAATTGTTAAATTTTCCAAAGGATTTGTAGCACCTGTTGCTGGTGCTGTTAAACCAGATACTTTAACAGCAAATGAATTATTTGCATTTGCTACAAATTCTAGCTTAGCCTTTTCATCAGTGTTTGTATTTAATTTTTGTGCTGTTTGATAAATAACTTCATTAGTTGTTTTATCTAATAAAGTAAACCTATATGTTTGATTTGAGTCTAAATTGTTAACTTTAACACTTAATTTGTTCTCAACTGGATTGAAAACAACATCACTTGCTTTAGCTCAATATTTAAAATCAGGATGGATTTCAAATGCCGCTTCAGGTGTGTAAAGTAACTCTAATTTAGAGTGATCTTTTGTATAATTTCCTAAATTAGTGAATGTAAAATTAATTAAATTTTTAGCTGCTTCTTTATTAACTTGAGCTTCAAGAGTATATTTAACTCTAGTTTCATCTCCAAAATTAATCGCATTTTCAGCATTAGCTAAATAAACTTTTTCTATAAATCCGGCAATAATAGCCGATTCACTTGTAGGTTCTACAATTCCTTCACCAGCTCCGTTAAATGCTAATAAAGCATATTGGAAAAATGAATTATTTTTGTAATTAGCTAAATTAACATCAAATTTAACTGTTCCATCTTCTTTTACAAGACCAGTTGTTCTTAAAACCGGAGGAACAGCAACAGCAGTGCTAGTAGATGCTAGTGTTGCTTCGAAAAATCCCGATTTAGCTGTATCTCAATCTTGTTTTAATTTTGCATCTTCTAATGAAGAAACTGGACGAACAGCAAGCAATAAAACTGATCCTTCTAGTCCTTTTAGATTTTCAAAAGTCATTTTTGCATTACGTGCTGAAGTCCACTCTAATGAGTGATTTAATGATTTTTCTCCCGGAGTTGTAAAACTTTGATCACTTAAAATTAAAGTAGACAAGTTATCTAAAATTTTGTAAGTGTAATTGGTATTTGGTTTTAAATTTACTAAATCAAATTCAGCAATACCTTTACCATTTACTTTAGTTGCTTTGGTAAATTTAGTTGAACTTGTATCATCAGTTTCTCTATATTCAATTGTATATTCTTGATTTCATTTATCTCTTGATGTTCCCAATAAAACTCTTGCTGATGAATTTAATGATAATTTTTTAACAGCTGCTGAAGGATCAACTAAATTGTATTGTGTTTCTAAATCTAAAACTCTACTAAAATCTTTTGTAATATTTGGTGTTAGTGAATAAATTTCGCTAACAACTTGAACCGGAACTTCTAAGAAAGCATCAGTTAAATTCTTGTATGCTACTACATTTTCTGCATTTTTTTTCACTAAACTAATTGTGTAAGGAATGTTACCGAATACATTTTTAAGTTTAACCTCATGTTCATTACCTGAAACAGTAAATGGTGCAACTTCCAAGCGATCAACATAAGGAATATCACCACCTATAAAAGGATCGGTAGTTAGTTCAAGTGATAATTCTTGTCCTTGGAAACCATTTAAATTGGTAATTTTCAATACAGCTTCACCATCACCTGATGAAACGACTTCTAATTGAGGGTCTGAAGTAGTTCTAAATTGACCTGATTCAAGAACTTTTGTTGCTCCAAATTCCACAGTGTAAATTTCATATTTATAATCAGTATTTTTTTTCAAATCAGTTAAAGTTTCACTAATTAATGCTCCACTTTCTGTTGCTGGCATAGTAACTGCAATAATTTTAGGTAGTGTAACACTTTTGTTTTCTAAAATTTCATAATCAATTTGTTCAGTTCAATATTTAATATAAATGTAATTTGGTAGTAATCTATTTTCGGTAGCATTAACTTTTACATTATTAAATGATTTTAAAGTATCTGTGAATAAAAATTGTGCTTTTGTACCAAAAACATTTTTCTCAACTTTAACTTCGCTTGTTGTCTGGAAAAATCCATTTAATAATTCTAAATTGGGATTTCCTTCATTAACTAATTCTAATTTTCAATAATATTGAGTATCTTTTTCCAATCCAGTTAATGTTTCTTGGAAATCATTTGTTTTAAGATCTTCAATTTTTACAGTTGTAAAAGCATCACCTTTAACAGGGCGATAGCTTAATAAAAGATTTTGCTTTAAATATAAATTCCCACCAGTGAATTTTAAAGTTGCTACATTTTTTGAAACTTCAGAAGATAATGAAACATTACTTAATTGTTTTTGAGTTGTAAATGACCCAAAAAATAATGCTGATGTAGCGTTTTTAGCTTTAATTGTATAGTTGTAAAGTGTATTTGGTCTTAAACCTGATAATAATCGAGTGAAGTATGGAATTTGAACAATTCGGTTAGCTTGTTCACTTGGTAATGAAAATGTTGTATCTTCATAACTGAAAACATTTAATTCATATTCTAAGCCAACTAATGGTCCAAAGTTTTTAAATTCTAATAATACATTATTTGGTGAAACTGAAATTGGTGAAACTGAATAACTAAAATCATATGTGACATCAAATGTTTTTTTTGCTGTAGTTCCAAAAGCTACTAATTTATCATCAGCAAATGTTGCGGTACCAGTTGATGAGTCAACCAATTCTAATTGAAATTCATATGTTAATGTAGAAGAATCTTTAGGTGTAAAACTAACTTTCCCTTTGTTAGAAGTCACTGCATCAGAATTTGTTAAAACATCTGAATCAGAAGTTCATGTAGCATCTTTGTTAGGGGTTGCAATGCGATATCTTACTTTTAAGTATTTTCCATTAGCTGAATCTGGTAAATTTTCAAAACTAATTTCAAGTGGATTTGTTGTATTTAAATTAGGTGTTTGTAATGAACTATTACGTACAAAATATTCAGGTGTTTTTCCTGCTATTGTAGTAATAACTTGCGCTTGTGTTGATTGATAAACAACTGCTGTGGTGTCTGATTTTGTTGCAATTAATTGAAATGAATACTGTTTGTTATTAAATTTAAGTAAATTTTCCAATGAAACTGTTGTTGAAGATTTATTTAAAGCGTCTGAAAATGTAAGAGGAACAACAAATTTATCTAAATTTGCTCCAGAACCCAATTCTGTAAATGATAAAAATAATTTTACATTTTCATCATTAATAAAAGAATCTAAACGAGTAACTCTTAATGAACCGGGTTTTTCTTGTGAAGGTTGTGTAACATTAATCGCTGGTTTTAAATTAGTTTTAAACTCGCTAGCAAAAATTTCACTATCTAAATTGAAAACTTTAACAATATAATCAGTATTTTCTTTTAATGCTTTTTCACCTAATGAAACTGTTTGCATTCATTCAGTTGGTTTAACATTAGATACATAAGCAACTAATTGCCCTAATTTGTTATCACTATCATTAGTTTTTTCGTAAACATTAACAATTAAATTTTTTCCAATATATGGGGTTAAACCATATAAGTTAAAATTAGCAGTTGTAAAACTAGGAACAATATCAGCTCTAACTCCACCTAAATATGCAGCACGATAAATTGGGTGTTTTTCACCTAATTCTTTATCGATAGATCTTAATTCAGTAGTTTCAGTTTTTTTAGTTTCTTCAGCTTTGCCTTGTGATGCCAAAATTGAAAAAGCTATTATTCCCCCTATGGAAACAACAGAAGCTGCACCTGCCAATAAAAGTAATTTCTTATTAAATTTCATCTTCCCTCTTTTCAAACTACCAAAAACAATTTATTTTTCAATTTAAAACAAAATTTGAAACTTTGTAAATGAAAATTGTTAAAAATTTTGAAAATTTGTTGTCTTGTGTTGAATTTTAAATAATATAAAATCTTAGTTTATTTATTAAATAATTAAAATTATATACAAATTTAATTTTTTTATGTTATAAATGGCAATTCTTTTTTTAAATTTTTAGCTATAAATTTTAAAAAAATTTCCAAAAAATTGCAAAAAAAATTAAAATAATTTGCTTTAGTAGTTAGTTTAGTAAAAAAAATTATAACATTTTTAAACGTTATTTTTACATATATAAATTGTAATTACACTTATTTAAGTAATAGAATTGTAATAAATTTTTAGTTTTTTTATCTAAAAAAATAAACAAATAAAAATTAATAACAAAAAATTATTTTTTTATAATTAATTTTAGTTGCTTAATACCTTTAATTAATTTGTCTTTATCAATTTGAGAATTATGGTCGCCCGCAATTAATATATTAGAAATTTCGTCAATATTTTTGATTAGAAAATCAACAATTGCTTGATTAATTTGTTCAATTAAGCTAACTTGATCGTCAGGATTTTTAGATTTTAAAACATAAAAAGCTTTAATTTGATTAAAAATGATGTTTAAAAATTGTTTTTTTAATGTTGTTAAACTATCATTGTTATTTACAACATTGGCTAAAAAATTATTTTCAACAAGTAAATAGTTATAAAAATCTTTAATTTGGTTTAATGCTTCATTTTTTTTCATCACTAAATTTGTATTATTAGATGCAATTGGATTTACTAATAAATTATCATCTTTTAATTTTTTTAATATTTTTGCTACTAAACTTTGATTTACAAATACATAAGAAAAATATTTTTTAAGAAATTCCTCAGTTCATTCCTCGAATGCTAGTTGATTTATTTCTAAAACATTTAACGTTAATGCATATTGATTTTGAGAAATATCAAGATTTTTATTTTCAAATAATAGTGTGTGTAATATTTTTTTAGCAAAATCTTTATTTAGTTTATTGCTATAAAAGCTATTTCATAAAATAGGTGTTAAATCTTGCTGATTTGGTAAAAAATCTAAATATTTAAAAAAATTTAAAAACCCATCTCTAAATTCCGGGAATGTTGTAAAGTAATCAATTATAAATTCAAAAATATTTTCTAATTGTGATTGAAGAATTTCTGGGTCAGATTTTAATGAAATCAAAAATTTTCAAAACATTCCATAATTAGCTAATAAAGTTTCAAAAAGAACTGTTTTCATTTTATAAGTTGTTAAATGATATGTTTTTAAATAATTCTGATCAATATTTTTTTCAAAAGCAGCTAAAAATAAATCCAAATTAGGATCAGCAAAAATTTTATTTAAAAATAATTCAACTAAACTTTGTTCTTTAACTATATGCTTAAATAAAATATTAAATATTTTAGTTTCATTTGATGTTTCTGAATTGGTAAATATATCTTTAAAAAATGGTGTTAAATAATAAAAAAATGTTTTGTCTTGGCCAGGAACTTTATTTTTAAATAGCAATTCCATAAATTTTTTAATATTATTTTTGCGTGTAAATTGATGCAAAAAAGTTTTGGAAATAATTTTATATGTTATTTTTTGTACACCAGCAATTCCGTTTTTATCTAAATCTAGAGTATCGATATCTTCTTGAATTCCGGCAATAATATTTTCAAAAAGTGAGCTCTTGACAAATAAATTTCAAAAATAATGAACAATTTGTTGCGCTTCTGCTTCTGTTATTTGATAATATTCTACTATTTTTTCATTAAAGGATTTTTCACTCCCAGAAATAAATGAAGTAATAAAAACTTTTGAAAAATTGTTTGTAATTACTTCATTTTCCATAAAAAAATTCACTAAAATAGCGCCAATTGTTTTTTTATTATTAGCAATTGCTGCTTTAACTTTTGGATTTAATTCCAATTCTTCCTCTTGCCACAATTTAGGATTATTAGGATTTCCTAAAATTTCTTTTACTAACATTTCATTATTAGCAATATCTATAATTTGTTCAAAGGAATAACGGTCTTTTTTTCAATAATTTTCATCTCAAGTATGATTTAGCTCATATGATTGATTATATGTTCGAATATGGTTTGAATTAAAATTTTTATTATAGTTAGCAGCAATTTTTAATAAAATATCTTGTGCCATTTTTTTATAACCTTTAGCTGTAGGATGGATATCATAAAAAATTTTAGCTAATTTGTCACTATATTTATTTCAATTTTCTTCATCATAAGAAGCAACAAAATTATCTCCTGATAAACCAGCAGCTGTACTTACGGCTTTATTTAATCCGGATAGTAAAAGATCTGATACTGCTTTACCATCAACTGTATCTAAAAAATCATTCAAAACAGGAACAACCCGCAATAGCGGCATTGGATAACCTACATAAACAACCTGAGCTTGAGTATTGTACAAACGCAAGCGCATACTCAATCTAATTAAATCACTTCCAATTTCTAACCCTTTTCCGTATAGGTATTTTGTAAAAGCTTCAATTGCTTGCTTTTTTTCTTCGGAAGTTGTTGCTTTCAAAATTGGTTCTAAATATGGTTGTGATTGATATAAAATTTCTAAAAAATCATTAGCTCCTAAGGAAATTGTAATTAAATTAGCTTTTTTTAATTGCTGATGAAATTTTGCAAAATTAATTTCCTTTGTTGTGCTATCAAAAAATTTTTTTTGAAAATCTCCAGCCACAAAATTATTAGAATTTTTTTGATTTTCAATATCACGTTTTAAATAAGTTTGAAAATTTTTAGCTCCAATAAGAGTGTATTTGGGGTTTTTATCACCCAAAACGAATAATCAATCTTTAATTGTTGATCCTGTAATAGCATAATTTTCAAAACTATTTAAATTTTTGAATGGTAATTTTTGAATATAGTTGGCAATAAAAGCAGGATAGGACAAACCTTCTACTTGACCCTTTTCATTCAGCTCTCCTGGATAATCAAATCCCATTTCGGAATTAAACCCAGCTGTGATAGAATCCCCAAAAGCCAAATAATTAATATTTCCAGTTAAAATTTCTGGGTTTGCAGTTGGCATTAAATAGGAACAAGATGTTAACAAAAAACTTGCTGATATCGAACCAGTAAGTATTAATAATGTTTTTAATCTGCTTTTTTTAAGATTCATAGATTACCTGTATAAGTTCATTTTATTTAATAACAATGTATTTTCCAGGATTATTATTTTCTTGGTATCAATTAAATGACTCATCATCCAAAATTGTTTCTAAAACATTTTTTAAAACTCGCTCACCAATACCGGTGATAAAAATAACTCGATCTAGCTCGGGGTTATTTTTTAATTCAAATAAAGCATTTAAGATTGGTCCATAAGCTTCACTTTCATTTAAGCCATGAAGATCTACTTCAATGTAACCATAAAAATTCACAGTTACTTTGTTTCCTTTTGGCAATATTTACAAAAATACGTACCTCTTCCATTAACTTTAGTTTTTACAATTGGAGTTTGACAATCTCAACAAGGTTGGTTAACTTTAGTGTGAACTTTTAGAAAATTTTGAAATTGACCTTCTTGTTTATTTAATGAGGTATATGAGTTAATGCTACTTCCGCCTAATTGGGTTGAATGATCCAAAATGTTGGTTGCCGCATTTAATAATGCTTTTACTTCATCTAATGTTAAGTTTTTAGCAGGAGTTTGAGGATGAATTTTCACAGCAAACAATGTTTCATCAACATAAATATTTCCCAAACCTACTAAAATTGTTTGATCTAATAAAGTAGTTTTAATTGCACGATTTTTCTTTTGTAACAATGCATGAAAAGCAACTGGATCAGTTTCAGCTGGGATTTTAGCTAATTTATTTAATGGGTTAGTTGTTAGGTAATTAGCACTTGAACGAATATGAAAAGTTCCAAACATACGAGTGTCATTGTAATGTAAATTAGTACCATCGCTAAACTCAAAAATTACATGATCATGTGGTTTTCTAAAAGTGCGCTCATCATAAAAATTGTATTTCCCTTCCATTCTTAAATGAGAAATCATGATTTTGTCATTAGTTAAATGAAATACAATAAACTTACCTTCATTAGTAACTTTTAAAATTGTCTCATTTTTTAATACATCGCTAAATTCAGTTGGTGTAATTTCTTTAATTAAGCTATCACGCAAAACAATTACATCCGCAATTGTTTTGTTTAAAACAACTTTTGATAAAGCTTTAGTAACAACACGGACTTCTGGTAGTTCTGGCATAAACACTCACTCCTTTTATTTTTACCAATATATTATAATAAATTTTGTTAAACAAAAAACAGCAATTTTAGAAAAATTTTTTCTTAATTGCTATTTTTTTAAAATAACTATTGTTTAATAAGTTCTTTTGCTTTTGATAATTCTACTGTGAAAAATGAAGTGATCCCACGTTTTTGCATTGTTGCACCGAATAAATGATCGACTAATGACATTGTTCCATAACGGTGGGTAATTACTAAAAATTGTGTTAATGGTTTTAGTAATTGTAAAAATTCAGCATAACGAATGACATTAGCCTCATCAAGAGCAGCTTCAACTTCATCTAAAATACATAGCGGAATTGGTTTAGCTTTAATAATTGAAAATAATAAGGAAATAGCAATTAAGGCTTTTTCTCCACCTGAAAATAGCTTGATATTTTTAATTGATTTACCTGGGGGTTGGGCAAAGATTTCGATACCTGATTCTAAAATATCATTCGGGTTTTCAAAGAAAATCTGTGCATCACCACCACCAAACATTTTTTGAAATACATTTTTAAATTCTTCATTAACTTCTTCAACTGTTTTTCGCAATCTTTGCACAATGATTTTATCCATTTCCGCAATTGCTCCTAAAATTACATTTTTAGCCTCTTGTAACTCTTCTTGAGAAGTTTTTAAATCGTTATAACGTTCAGAAACTGCTTCATAATCCTTAATAGAATCAAGATTTACATTCCCTAAAGCTTCAATTTCTTTTTTTAGGGTGTCAACAATTTCCCGTGCTTCGTCAATCGAAAGCTTTAATTGATAGTTTTCTTGTGCATTTTCTAGTGTTAATTGATAATGTTCTGATAAACGTCTAAAAGCATTTTCAACAATAAATTCTGTTTTGTCTTTTTCTGAAGTTTTTTTACTTGAACTATCACTAATTTCCATAAATGTTTTTTGTAAATTGTTTTTTTCTAGCTCATAATCTCTAATTTCAGAATTAAAGTTATTGACTTGTTCACGTTTTGCTCTTAGTTCTACTTCTAGATCATTTTTAGAAGCTTCTAAATTAGATTCTTCTTGTAATGAAGAATTAATATTTTCAAAATTTAAAATCTCTTTATTCGATTCTTGGTATCTGATTTTTAAATTGTTGAAAGCATCAATAGTTACATTTTTACGTTCTTTTGTAGCGGCTAATGTTGAACGTAATTCCTGCATTAAAACAATTTTGGAATTTTTTTGATTTTCTAAATTTAATAGTTCTTGTTTAATGGCATTAATTGCTTGTTGTAATTCTGGTAATTGATTTTCAGCTGCAATAATTTTCTGATCAATTCCCAAAAAACTGTTATTTGCTTGAGATTTAGCTCCACCAGACATAACTCCACCAGCACGAATAATGTCACCTTCTAATGTTGTTATCATATAACGATTTTCCATTAATTTGGCAATACGATTGGCATTTTCAATTTGATCAGTAACTAAGATATTACCTAATAAAAATTTATTCAAAATAATAAATTCCGGTTTGGTTTTAACAAGATCGGATGCCACCCCAATAAAACCATTTTGATTTTTTAAAATTAATTGATGATTTTCATTTAAAATTTTTGGTTTAATAGATGCAAGCGGAATAAATGTAGCTTTACCACCATTATTTCTTTTTAAAAAATTAATAGCTTCAACTGCTGTTTCTGAATTAGCAACAACGACGTTTTGTAGTGTATTATTTAAAACACTTTCAATTGCAATGTGATGTTGTGGAGCAATTTCCAAAATGTCAGCTACTAGTCCTTTATAGCCTTTAAATAAGTTGGCATTTTTAACTATATTTTTTGTGCCTTTAAATAAATTGTTTTGTGATTCTTTAGATTCTTTCAAAAACATAATTTGCGAATTTAAATGATTAATTTTTGTATTTGCTGAATATTCTTTACTTTGTAAAATTGAAATTTCTTTTTTATATTCTTCAATTTCTTGATAGTAAATTCTTAATTTATCTTCAGTTTGTTTTTCATATTCACTAATACTTTGAATTTGAGTATGTAACTCTTCTAGTTGTGATTTGATAGCAGCTAATTTTTCTTCTTCTGTAACTTGAATTTCCCCGCTAATTAACATTTCACGACGCTGAGCAATTTTTGATTTATTAATTGCAATATTTTGTAGTTTTTTATTAATTTCTTCTAAATTTAAAGTAATGTTGCTAATTTCTTTTTCTAAATCACCACGAAAATTAATTTTTTGTTTTAAATTTAAATCAATGTTTTCAATCCGATTTTTAATATCATTTTTAGCTTCCTCTACGCCTTTTAGCTCTTCTGTTAAAGCCTCGAAAATTTTTCCATAGTAGTTTAAATCAGCAACTAGTAAACCGATTTCTACATTTTTTAATTGTTCAGATTTTTCTAAAAAAATTTTTGCTTTTGTAGCTTGTTTTTCAAGTGGTTTAACTTGTTTTTCAAGTTCAAATACAACTGCAGATACTTTTTCAAGTGCTTCATCTGTTTTCTGTAATTTTCTTAATGTTTCAATTTTACGGCTTTTATATTTTGAAGTACCAGCGGCTTCTTCAAAAATTGCTCGACGATCTTGCGCTGAAGATTCTGCAATCGAACTAATGGTTCCTTGCGAAATAATTGCTAGTGATGATTTAGAAATTCCTGACTCGATTGCAATTTCTTTAATATCACGAAAACGAGCTGGTTCATCATTAATAAAATATTCATTACTTCCTTTACCACGATGTAAAACACGTGAAATTGTAAATTTTTTATGCGGAATCGAAACAGCATTGTCAGAATTATCAAAAGTTAAAATAACTTCGGCTTTATCAAGCGGCTTCATCGATTTAGAACCTGCAAAAATGACATCTTCCATTGAATCACCTCGTAGTGCTTTGGAAGATTGTTCTCCCAAAACTCAACGAATTGCATCATTAATGTTCGATTTCCCAGAACCATTAGGCCCTACAATTCCGACAACACCACCATCAAAACTTAATGTAACTTTGTCAGCAAATGATTTAAAACCATGAGCTTCGATTTTTATTAACTTCAAAGCACTCTCCTTTAACTGTTATTATTAATAAATTTATTCATTGACTCTTGATAATAAATAAATTGCAGCAGTTTCTGCTCGTAAAATTCTTTTGCCTAATGAAATAACTTTGAAATTTTTGGATTTGGCTAATTCTATTTCATTTTCACTAAACCCACCTTCTGGACCTACTAAAAAAATTGTGTTAGTTGGAAAAGAAGTAATAATTGCTTCTGAATCGGCTTTTTCATGAGCAATAAATTTATGACCAATTTCAAAATTAATAACATTTTCAAATCTTTCTGGAGCTAAAATTTCCATTGCTTTATTCCGAAAAGATTGTTCTGCTGCTGCAATAGCTATTTGATTTCATCGTTCCATTTTTTTATCAATGCTTCCACTAATTTTGTGAACTACATGTTCTGATAACACAGGAATTAACTGAGTTGCTCCTAATTCGCAAGCTTTTTGAATTAGTCACTCAAAACGCTTAATATTAATTAATGATGCCGCAATAATAACTGAATGATTATACTCGTGATTTTGGCTCAATTGTTCAACAATTTTAGCATGATTATTTTCTAAAATACATTTATAAAATTGATTTTGATAAACACAAATAAAAAAATCTTGACCAACTCTTGCCACTTTTAAATGTTTTATAGTTTCGGAACTTAAAACAAAATAATCATCTTTTTTTTGTGAAACAAAAAACCGCATCATATATGACTCCTAGACTAAAATAGTATGTTTAAAATTATAACTTATTTTATTTTTAATAAGTTTGGATTTATATTTTAATAATTTGTTTTTTAATAAAAACAAATAAAATTGTTTGTATGGAAACTCGAAAGACTATTCGGAAACTAAATCACAAAGAAATAAATATTATTTTAGTTAAAGCTAAAAATACTAATTTAAAAATTTACAAACAATTAATTAATGTTGTAAATGAAAACTTTAAAGCTAAATTTATTTTTGTTGACTACCAAAATATTGCGACTGTTAAAAATTTAGAAGTGGATTTTTTAATTGCTCATTGAAGTTTAGAACTTGAAGATATTTTTAATTGGGATTTTTATTGACAAATGCACGGGCAAAATAAAGACTATTATTTTTTATGAATTAAAGATCACCAATCAGAAAATGATTTTAAGTTATTAAAAAATAGTGGCGATGACATAATCTATTATGATACTTCAGCAGCTTTTTTTAAATGAAAAGTAACATCGATTTTCCGTCGTAAATGAGATGAATTTTCAAAACAAAATACAGTTATTTATCGTGGACTTGTTATTGACTATGTTAAAGAGTTAGTTTATTTAAATGGCAAGCTAATTAAGTTATCAGAAAAAGAATATTTTGTTTTAAGTTTTTTAGTTAAAAATACTCAAAAAGTTTATATTAACAAAAAAGATTTATATAAAAAAATTTGGCAGACTCCTTATACTGATTTTTCAAGGAGTTTAGACCAAATTTTACATCGTTTGAAAAATAAAATAGGAGATGAATATTTTGATAAATCTAAGCGTGGAAAAATCAAAATTAAATAATTTATTTTTTACTTTTTAAATTTTTATAATGCATTTCTAGAACCTCATAATCTTGCTCAATTTTTTCATAAGCGTTTTGCAAAATAATAATTTCTTCTTTTAAAGCTTGATTTTGTTTTTGAATACCAACAAATTTTTGATTTACATAGTCCAAAAATTCATCAACTTCTAAAGCGTTATAGCCATTTAGCTCAAAATTAAATTTTTTATTAATGATTATGCTTGAAAAATCATTATCTTCTTTTTTCATTATTATCTCCTTGTGAAAAATGGTATAGCACAATGGCGGCTGCAGCAGCCACATTTAATGATTCAAAATTAATTGGAATATAAATCTTTTGATCTAGCAAAGGAATAATTTTAGCTTCAATCCCGTTGCCTTCATTACCAAAAATCACCATAAAAGGTTTATCAATTGTCTTGGGCATTTTTGCTAAATTTTGCGCTTTTAAGTCTAGCAATGTTCCTAATTTTAAATAATTGGAATTGGCCAGTAAAAATTCTTCAGTTGAGGCAATGTTAATGCAATTAATTCCAAAAATTGCTCCTTGAGAAGCTTGAATTGTTTTGGGATTATATATATCCACTCCTTCAACAACTACATCACTATAACCTAGCGCTTTAGCCGTTCTGATGATACTTCCTAAGTTACTAGGATCTTGTAAATTATTAAGTAAAACAACTTGATTACCTAAATTTTTAAATGGGACTTTTTTAACAATGGCAATCTGATCTTGTGGTGTTTGGTATTGGGATATTGTTTTTAAAATTTTTGTACTAATTAAAGTGCCTTGTTTATTGGGATTGGTTGTAAAAATTTCTACAATTAAATTTAAATTTTGTAATTCTGTGATTAAATGTTCACCCTCAACAATATATAAATCATATTTATTGCGATACTTTTTTTGTTGTAGTTTTTGCAGTAACTTAATTTTAGGGTTTTGCAAAGATTCAAGCATTATTGTTTAATGAAATCCTTACCTTTTTGTACTTCGTATTTTGATAAACCTTTAAAATTAAATTGTCGCGCAACTTCATAACCTACTAGCACAACTGTATTAGCTAAATTGAGTGATCGCGCTTCTGGAGACATCGGAATTCTTAAACATGTATCTAAAGATTTTTGTAAAATTTTTTTAGGTATCCCTGTCGATTCAGTTCCGAATAATAAGAATACATTTCCATCTGGATTTTGAGCTACATAATCAACATCACTATAAGTTTTTAAACCATAGCGGGTAATATAGTAAATTTTTTGTGATCCATATTTTTTTTCAAAAGATGCATAGTTTTCGTGGACTTCATGAGCGATGTCGGATAAGAATTTACCTGCAGCTGAACGTTTTAATCAATGGGGGTGTAAATCAAATGCTGTAGGCTTAATAATATGTAATTTAGCGTTTAAAGCAAAGCAGGTGCGAATAATGTTTCCCGTATTGGGGCAGATTTCTGGTTGGTATAAAACAATATTTAACATAACTATAGATTATATAACACAGTTTAGATTATTTAGCTAATAAAAAATCAAGCACGCGCTTGATTAAACAAATAAATTTTAAATTTAAATTATTTATAATATTGAGTTTTAATTCTACGTAATTGATCTAAAATTTTATCAACCAGATCATGGATTACCACTGACAAACTGTGATCAATTTTAGATTCAGCAAAAATAGAGTGTTTGCTGCCTTTAATAATAATTTTTGCACTTGATTTATATGAATTAGTTTTTTCGTAATAGACCACTTCTGTTTTCACTGGAGCTTCTAAGTTTGTAAACTTGAAGTCATGAACTTTATTCAAACGTTCTTGTAAATAGTGTTCTAGTTTGTGATCTTTTTCTAAATTTTTTCAACGGATTTCTAAGTGTACATTATTATCTGACATTTTACATCTCCTTGTTGTTAAATTTATATAAACAATTTTCATTGTCTATATAAATAATTATAAAACTTTAGTAGCAAGATGACAAATTTTTTTATTTTCTAATTTAATAACATTTTAAAAAAATGAGATATTAGTTTATTAAAATATTTACTTTTTTATTCTAGTTTATTTTTATGATTTTAAATTTTAATATTTTCTATTGGTGTATTGTTTGTCAATTGAAAAATATATTTATCATAATTCTTATATTCAATATTAGTATATTTTTTTAAATTGTCATCAATATTGTTGTATAAAAATTGAGAAGCAACAAAATATATTAATGAAGGAATATTTAAAAAGCCAAACAAATAAACTGCGACATTAAAATATAGTATTGTTTTTCAAATATTTAGCATAGCTAAATCATTAGAATTAACAAAAGTATTTGCTAAATCGGTATTTGAAAATACATAAGCAATATTACCCATTATTACTAAACTAGTTAATATTTTTACAAACAACAACTTTGGTGATAAAAATCCATTAGGAGTGCAATTTTTTATAACTAAATTTAAATTTTTGCTAGAAATTAGTTTAAATATTTTTAATAATTTAAAATATTGCAAAAATTCTTTGTTTTTTAAATGTTTTAAAATTACTTTATCTAATTTAATGTAATAAATAGCGTTTCAAGTAGTCATAAATAAAACAATTAAAGAAAAGCCAAAATCTAACCAAACTATTTGCAATGAATTATTTAACCTAGAAAAAATTATATAAACTAATGTAATAATTATTGAAATAAATAAATAAATAAAAGTAATTTAAATTTAAATTAAACCAATAAATTTTTTTATTTTTTTCCATATTTAATATTTTATATTAATTAATTATTAAAATACTAATTGCAATATATCAACTTTACATAAAAAATTATATTCACTTAATATATTAAGCTAATATTTTTATGTTTTTTTAGATTAGGGTTATACAAAAGCACAACGACCACTTTACTCGTTGTGCTTTATATTTTAATTTAGTAAAACCCAAAATAATTAATTCATAAAATTTATTTTAAAAAATTAAAAATTAATTATCTAAAATTATTTTTTATGCTTTTTTTTATTAAAAATTTTATTACCTAGACGGATGTAGTCGCTAACTAATGTGTCTAAATTTTTAAATGCAGTATTATACACTTGGCTATCATATAAATCTACACCTGCATCTTTTAATAATTCCACAGGTCATTTCCGTGATCCGGCTGATAAAAAGTTTTTAATGTAATTATCGATTGCTGATTTGCCATCTTGTTTATACTTTTGGAAAAATGCATTAGCAATAATATATCCCAAAGCATATTTGTACACATAAAAATTGTAATAATAATGCGGAATTGTAACTGCAATAATGTTTGCTTTTTTGTCTTTTGCTTTAGCTCGACTACGAATTTGTTTTTCACTCATATATTTAGCTTCTACAGCTTCATAAATCGCCTCTAAATCTTCAAAGTTTGATAATGGCACTTTTTTATCAAGCGCTTTATAAACTTGGTATTCATATTGAGCAAAAATAATTTGCCGCACAACTGTATTTTGGAAAGCGCGAATTGCTTCACCCAAAACAAAGAAACGTAATTCATCTGACTTACTATTTTTTAATAAGTAATCCGTTAGCATTAATTCATTAAAAATTGAAGCTATTTCTGCTAAGAAAATTGGATATGATGCCAATTCCTGAGGTTGTGTTTTATCAGAATAATATGAGTGCATTGAATGACCCATTTCATGAGCTAATGTACTAACTGATTCTAAGGTATAATCAAAATTCATTAAAATATATTTTTTATCAAGTCCATAACTTTGCCCAATTGAATAAGCTCCGCTACGTTTATTTGGAACATTAATATAATCAACTCAACGTTCAACAAAAGCTTTTTGCACTATATTTGAATATTCTTTACCCATCGGCTCTAAAGCTTTTGCCACTAATACTTGCGATTCTTCAACGGAATATCTATTTTTAATATTAACTAATTTTAATAATCTATCATATGCTTGCATTTTTTTATTAAATTTTAATTTAAAAAATTTCTTTTTAGCATCATTGAATTTATGAAATAAAAACATGTTTTTTTGAATATTTTCAAATAATATGTTTAGTAATTTTTCATCAACACGATCATTGTAAGTTAAGGCTTCAACTGCTGAATTATATTTTCTTAATTCTGCAGTAACTGATGTTTTTTTAAATTTTTGAATTAATAATTTTGCCAGTGATTGGCGGTGCTTGTATTGCGAAGCTAAATATTTTTTATGTGCATCTTTCCGTAACGCTTCATCTGGAGATTCTAATAGTACAAAATATGTTCCATCAGTAATTTTATGCTTTTTACCTTTTGAATCAATCGCATAACCATAATCAATTTCTGAGTCTGTTAAAATTGAAAAAATTGACTCAGGGTCAGCTTCAATATTTGATGTTTTTAAAACATATTCTTCAATTTCTGGCTTTAAATAGTGTTTTTGTGAAGCTAATTCTAATTCTAGGTTTTTTTTATAAATAGCAAACTCAGGTAATTTTAACCATTGTTTCACTTTTTTGCTATTTTTAAATAAACGAGTTGATTCATTTCCCATTTCTTTTGCTAATTCAGTTTCTAATTCTTCTAGTTTTGCTACCAATTGATTCATTTCTGTATCAACAATATTTGTATTTAATTTATTAGACACATAATTATGAAGTTTATTAGTAATTAATTCTAATTTTTCATTCTTTTTTAAAGCCGCTAAAAAAGCTTCGGATGAATCATATTTGGAATCTTTTATAACAATTAAATCACGATACATTTTTTCAGTTTTTTTAATTCAAAAATCAATATCTTTACCTTCTAAAAGATATTCTAAATCAAAGCGATATTGTTCAGGAATATCACTATATTTTTTATAAATTTTCATTTTCATGTCTTCTCCTTTAAAAACTATAATAATTATTTATCATTTTTATTTTTTAAAATTAAATTCATTGGTGTTCCTGTAAAATCAAATGCTTCACGAAACTGATTTTCAACATATCTTAAATAAGTAAAATGCGCATAATCTTTATTATTAACATATAAAAGGAATGTAGGAATCCTGGTATCTTCAGCTTGTTTAGCAAATGATATTTTAAATCTTTTACCTTTAAATGAAGGAGCGGGTTGCATCAATTGCATATCAATAATCAATTCATTTAAAAGTGACATTTTAATTTTTCTTGATAAGTTGGTACGAACTGTTGTAATCATATCTTGTAATTTATGCAGTTTTTCTGAGTTAATTGCTGAAATAAAAACAACTGGCGCTCAACTTAAAAATTTAAATTCTTTCTGTAATTTTTTAATGTAATTGTTAGCTGTATTAGTATCTTTGGAAATTAAATCTCACTTATTAATTACTAAAATTACTGGTTTTTTCTTTTCAAAAGTATAACCAGCTAAACGCAAGTCAAAATGACTTAACTCTCTTTCGGCATCAATCACAATTAATGATAAATCCGCTTCTTCTAGTGATTTCATAGCTCGATTTAAAGCATAATGATCAACTGATTCAATTAATTTAGATTTTTTATTAATTCCAGCTGTATCAATAATTTCATACTCTTCACCATTAATTTTTAAAAATGCTGAAACTGAATCTCGTGTTGTTCCTGCAATTGGCGAAACAATCGAACGCTCTTCTTTTAGTAATGAATTTAACAAAGTGGATTTACCAGCATTGGGGCGGCCAATAATTGCTAATTTAAATTTTTCAGATTTTGCTTTTTCGGAAAACTCTAAATTTGCAATAATAGCATCTAATAAATCTCCCACACCTTCACTATGAATTGCTGAAATTAAAAAAACATCTTCAATTCCTAAAGCATAAAATGCTGGATCAATTTGTTTATTACCGTCCATTTTATTAATAGCAACTAAAATTTTTTTGCCGCTTTTACGTAATAAATCCAAAATAAAGTAATCATCTTTAGATAAATCTTCTCGCCCATCAACTACAAATATGATTACATTAGCTTCTTCAATCGCAATTTGTGCTTGAATCCGAATTTGATCTTGAAAAAGGGCTTTTTCAGTTTCGATTCCACCAGTGTCAATTACATAAAAGGATTTTCCAGATCACTCAACTGTTTCATATAATCTATCTCTCGTTACTCCTGGCTCATCATGAATAATTGAAACTCTTTTTCCAACTAGACGATTAAATAAGGTTGATTTTCCAACATTTGGTTTTCCAACAATTGCAACAATATTTTTCATTTTACACTGCCTTTAACTTTACAAGTTTAATTATTTCTTTAAACACTTCTTCTTCACTTAAATTAGTTGAATCCACCAAATAAGCATCATCGGTTTTATGAAGCGGATTAATTTTGCGATTCATATCTTGAAAATCACGATGTTTAATTTCTGATAAAACAACATCATAATCTTGTTCTAAATTTAATAATTGATTTTGCTTCACACGCCGCATTGCTCGAATTTCTGGGGCTGCTCATAAAAAAATTTTAAGTTCAGCTTCAGGCATAACTACAAATGTGGTGTCTCGCCCATCCATGATGATTCCTTTATTATTTTCAGTAAATTTTTTTAAAATTTGTACTACCTTTTTACGAATATTTTGATATTGAGAAATTGTTGAAGAAGCGAGTGCAACTGTATCATTTCTTAAAAAATCAGTAACATTTTGACCATTAATAAAAAAGTGGTCATTAATATCAAATTCTAGTTTTGTTTCTAATACTAATTTTTCAATTGCGTGCTCATTTTTTAAATCAAGTTGATTTTCTAAAACTCATCAAGCAATTGCTCGATATAAAGAGCCGGTATTAACAAAATAATAATCTAAAGCTTTAGCAATTTTTTTAGCTACACTTGATTTACCAGCGCCTGAAGGACCATCAATTGCAATATTAATTTTTTTCATTTGCTTCCTCATTTTCTAAATTTAATTTTTGAATGAAATCATCTAAGTCATGCGAGGAAAAATCTAAATTTCTAAAGTGGCTAACATTAATTTGATCTTTTTGCGCAATTTTATTAATTTCTGTCAATAAAAATTCTAAATTGGAGACATTATAAATTATTGGTTCTAAATTCAAATTTTGTATATCAACATTATTTCAGCTAGTATCAGATGTCAGTTTTAAATTTTTGAAATCTTGTTCAATTAATGGAAAAGCTGCAAATAATTCTTGCAATTGTTTTTCCAAAAAGGGGGAAGAATTAATAATATGATTTTTATCTAAAAAATCACTTGTATTTTCTTTCCGATACTTTTCTCATTTTCTAACTCGCGTTTGCATTTAAACCAACACCTTTTTTAGTAAATTATATTGTTTTTAACATAAAATAAATTTAATTTTTTTCAAACCAATTTTCAATTGCTGCAACTAAAATTTTATTTGCAGATTGAGGATTTGCATTTCCTTTAGTTAATTTCATGATGCTTCCTAAGAAAAATTTAATAACTCTTTCTGGGCGTTGCTGATATTCATTTAATAGAGTTTGATTTTCATTAATTAAATTTGTTATTAATTCTTTTAAAACATTTTCATCAGAAACTTGCTCAATTTTATGTTTTTTAATTATTTCTTGAATTGATAACTGTTCTTCGATAATTAATTTCACTAATTGTTTTGCTTGTTTTTGAGAAATTTTTCCGGCATCTAATAATTCCAAAATTTCACTAATATGTTCTGGCGTAATAAAATTTTCGTTTAAATTAATTATATTTTGATTTACAAGCGGAATAATTTCAGCAAAAAAGAAATTAGCTGCTTTTGACTTATTTGCAAAAGTAATTTTTTCAAAATAATTATAATAATCGATATTGTTAATCAATGAATCAATATGAGCATGGTGAATATTATGCTCTTGATACTCTTTTTCTTTATCTCATGGTAAAACAGGCATTGCAATTGTCTCAAGAAATTCAGCATTTAGTTGCATGACCGGAATATTAGGTTCAGGAAAATAGCGATAACTAATTGCTGAGGTTTTTTCTCGCATAATTTTATTGGTTTGTGTTTGATCATCAAAACGCTTAGTTTGTTGTAATACTTTATCACCATTATCTAAAATTTGAGTTTGTGATGCGATTTCTAGTTCAATTGCTTTTTTTACATTATTAATAGAATTAATATTTTTAATTTCAACTTTAGTGCCTAAAATATCGCTGTTTTTAAGCTTTAATGAAATGTTAGCATCAGCTCTTAACGACCCTTCTTCTAACTTAGCATCTGAAATACCTAAGAATAATGCTAATTTTCTAATATTATCAACATACATTGCCGCTTCAGCAGCACTATGAATTACAGGGCGGGATACAATTTCAATCAGTGGTATACCGGCACGATTATAATTTAAAAAAGTACCTTCGGCATTATGGATTTGTTTTGCTGTGTCTTCTTCCAAATGAATTCTCTCAACAGCAATTTCAGTTAAATTATTGCCAACTTTAACTGGTAAAATTCCATTTTTACCAATTGGACGAAATTGTTGAGTAATTTGAAATCCTTTAGGTAAATCTGGGTAAAAGTAATGTTTTCGATCAAAGTGCAGTTCTGTATCAATCTCCATATTAAGTGCTTTTGCTAATTTAATAGCGCTAATTACGGCAGCGACATTAATTCTAGGCAAAGTTCCCGGATATCCTAAATCAATCGGATGAACATTTTCATTCGGTTTATCATCAAATGAATTTCGAGCAGGAGAAAACATTTTAGATTGAGTATTTAATTCAATGTGAATTTCTATTCCGATAACTACATCATATTTATTAGACATTTTCTCCTCCTAAAAATTTTTCAAATCAGAGAGCATAACTTAAAAGTTTTTCGTCTTCATAAATTTCTACATCTAAACTTAAATTAATAGGTAAATTATTAATTTGAGAATTTTTAATTCAAGGAATTGAAAGTGAAGGGTTACCAACTAAATTTGATCAAGTTAAAATATATTCTGTATAGCCATAATTAGTTTTTTCATCAAAAAGCGGTGCTACATCAGGGGTTGCTGGAATTACAACTAAATCATATTTTTTATGTAATTCTTCAGCATATTCTTTTAATAAACGCCGAACTTTTTGGGCTTTTAAGAAAAACTCATGTTGATTTTCTTCATTCAAAAAATAAGATCCCAAAATCAATCTTTTTTGTACCATTTTTCCAAAACCAGCACTTCTTGTATTTGTTAAAATTTCTTCTCAGTTTTTGCCATTTTGACGATTACCAAAAGGGATTCCTGTAATATTAGATAAATTTGAAGTTGCTTCAGAAAATGACACAATTTGATAAACAACCTTAACAGCTGTTAAAAGTTTGACATTAGGTTCAACAAGCGTTACTTCTACTCCAGCCTGCTCTAGGTTGTTTTTTAATTCAAAATATTTTTGATAAACAAAATCACTTAAATTAGTTTTAGCAAAATTTAGTAAAGCTACTTTTTGAGGCTTTACTAAATTTACATTATTAATTGCTACTGGAACAGTTGTTAAATCAGCAGCATCCACTCCAAAAGTAGCTTGACAAATTTTACTTAGATCGTTGATGTTGTGACTAAAAAAAGCTACAGTATCAAGCGAAGAAGCATAAGGAAACATTCCATAACGTGAAATCGCGCCATATGAAGGCTTAAACCCGACAACACCAACATATGAAGCCGGTAAACGAACTGAATCACCTGTATCTGAACCAATTGCAAAAGTTAAGTTTTTTGTTAACGTTGCTGCAGAACCTGATGAAGAGCCACCCACTTTTCTTGTTGGATCAAGTGGATTTTTTATTACACCTCAATAAGAAAAAATTCCTTCACCACCTAGCGCTAATTCATCACAATGATTTTTTCCAACCGCAATCGCTCCTGCTGCTAAAGCTTTTTGAACAACCGTAGCTGTATAACCTGGATTAAAATCTTTTAATGATAATGAAGAAGCCTGAGTTTGATCGGGGGTTGCAAATACATCTTTAATACTAAAAACAGCATTTTCTAATAATTTATTTTCAGTTTGCTGCGCTTTTAATCCTTGATTATAAACATAGGATACTGCATTATTGTTATCACTTTGAAATTCTTTTAGGGCAGCACTAAAATTCCCTAAATTTTTAATCATTGACAACCCTTTCTAGTATTATAAAATCTTCGGTTGAATTTTTACTATTTTTTAAAAGAACAGCTTTAGAAATATTTTCTTTTTGCTCAACAACATCAGCGCGTCAATTAGGTTGAATGGTTTTGCCAATTCTGAAAAGTGGTATTACATTTTCAGTATCAATTGCTTTTAAGTTTGCTAAACTTGCGATAATTTCATCATATTCTTCTTCTAATAAATCTCATGCCTCTGTAGTCATATCAATATGAATACTTTTGCCCACTTCTTGTAATTTTTTAAAATCCATTTATTCCTCCTTACTTCAATTTGGTAACGATTCAAATTCGCGGTTATTTAAATAAGTTAACTCATCGGTTAAATTATGAAATACAATTTTAATTGCATGTAAATAGACTCGTTTTGCTTGCTTGCCACCATATTTGACATCACCTTTAATTGGGTAACCTAATTTTGCTAAACTTACTCTAATTTGATGTTTTTTACCAGTAAAAATTTGCGCAAAATTTTGTTCTCCCTCAAAGAAAAAGCGCGTTTTAGTCATAGCACCTTTGTGCTCTACCACTTTCATTACTTGTTTTTTTACATCTTTTGTAATTAAGTAATTAACTGTTAAATCTTGTTTAGGCATATCATTAATAAAAGTGTAATACTTTTCAAAATGAGCTTGTTCTGTTTTAAGTTGACGCAAAGCTGCATAATTTTTAGCATAAACCATAATTCCTGAACTAACCTTGTCAAGTCTACCAATGTGTGAAGGAATAAAAGAATCAAGCGCTTGGTAATTTAAATAATTTAAAACTTGATTATCTAGACTATTATCAGCTCCGTGAACAACTTGATTTGCTTTTTTATTTAATATTAAAATGTTTATGTCTTCATAAATAATTTCAAAATCAATTTTAGTTTTTGTAATTGGTGTTTCCACACTAGGATCACTAATACCGTAAATAGTAATTACATCATGCTCCTGAATAATATAATTTTTAGCAATTTTGCGTTTGCCATTAACTTTTAAATCTTGTTTTCGAAAGATTTTTTCAATTTTTGAAATGGGTATATTATTTAAAATTTTTGCTAAAAATTTAAAAATTGTTCTCCCATGATCGTTTTTTGAAGCTTGAATTTCTCAAATTTTCATATTATTTTATTTTACTTTAAAATTACTTTTTTAATAGTTAATTAAGGTAAGAAAAGTAAATAAAAAATAAATTTTAGCACTCTATTAAATAATGTGCTAAAATTTAATGCTATGAATAATAAAAGAGATTATTATGAAGTTTTAGGAGTTGCTAAAACTGCATCTGAAAAAGAAATTAAAAAAGCTTTTCGAAAACTTGCGATGGAATATCACCCTGATAAAAACAAAGCTAGTGATGCTGAAGCAAAATTTAAAGAAATTAATGAAGCATACGAGGTTTTATCTGACCCTGAGAAAAAAGCTAAATATGACCAATTTGGTCATAGCGCTTTTGAGCAAGGTGGTTTTGGACACTACAGTGCTCAAGATTTTGGTGGTTTTGGAAATTTCGGTGGTTTTGGCGGTTTTGATTTTGAATCTATTTTTGAAAACTTTGGTTTTGGCGGTCGCTCAAGAAGAGCACGTGATAACCGCCCTCGCCAGGGTGGTGATATAACTGCAAGAATGAGCATCAGTTTTAAAGATTCGATTTTGGGAAAAGTTGTTGTTCAAAACTTAACTAAATATGAAATATGCAAAACTTGTTCAGGTAAAGGTGCGGAAAAAGCTGAAGATATTGTTAACTGTAGCCACTGTAATGGAACTGGTAAGGTAAACCAAAAAATTAATCTTGGGTTTGGAATTGTTAATAACCAAACAACATGTAAAGTTTGTGGTGGAGTTGGGAAAGAAATCAAAAACAAATGTCATACATGTCATGGACAAAAAATTAATGCTGTTGAAAAAGAAGTTAAAATTAACATTCCTGAAGGAATTAAATCAGGGCAATCAATTGTGGTTTCAGGTTATGGAGAACCAGGAATTAATGGTGGGCCTGCTGGTGATTTAATTATTGAAATTTATGTAGATAGAGATCCACACTTTACACGTGATGGCAATAATATCTACATTACAGTTCCTGTATCAATTAAAGATATTATTGAAGAAAACACAATTGAAGTTCCTTCACCAAAAGGATGGCAATTTTTAAAATTAAAATCACATTATGTTTCAGATGATATCATTACTATTAGAGGTGGTGGTTCAAAAGACCCTAAAGGGCAAACCTATGGTGATTTAAAAGTTAAAATTAAAATATTTGTACCAAAATTATCATCAAAAGAACGTAAAGCAATTGCTGAAATTTTAAAAGATAATAATGATACAACTTATGAACAATGAAAGAAAAATTTTAATTAAATAACAAATTGAAATGCAATTTAGTCTAAAAAACTAGATTGCATTTTTTTATACAAAATAAAATACCTTAAAATATATAAATTTAAAAAATAATATAGTTTTTGAATAAAAATTGCCTCAAAAGTCAAAAAATAAGCTTTACAAAAAATTATTAAAAATCTTTAGTGTATTTTAAAATGGCAAAATGAAAAAATGAAAATCATTTATTAAAATAAAAAATAAAATTTAAAATTTTAATATTTGTTTTTGTGTAATTATGGGAATATATTTGCATATTTAATGCTTTTTTAATTTTAATAATTAAATAGTGTTAGATTTTCAAAATAAAGTAAAAAAACAAATTATAAAATTAAAAAAACATTAAATGAAGACACAAAATAATTAAGTTTATTAAATATTTCTATTGATTTAAAAGTATTTATGCTTAAAAATTTAATTTCTAAGTTTGAATCTTTTATGAATTATTTAAGAATGGAAGAAATAAATCCTAAAAAATAAAAAAACAGGTGATTAAAAAATTGCAAAGAAAAAATTGCTCCTAATTATGGTAATGAATACGCTTTTTGAAATGCAAAGTATAAGAAGCATCCTTTATATTTTGATAATAAACAAATAATTCAAAAAAAGAAATGATTATCAAAAAAAATGAGATCATATGTTTAATGATGATGTAACTATAATTGATTAATCTACTAAATATGTTGCTAAATTTAGGATTCTACAAATTATTGGAAACTTTTTTGAAGATATAGGACGTGTTAGAAAAGAAATAAATAATTTTTTTAAAAAAGAACAACATTCAAACAAAGATATATTAGAACACATTATAGAAAATCAAAATGATATAAGCAAAATTTTTAAAGAAGAATATAATAATGATGATATTCATTTACTTGTAATTAAAAAAATTGTTGAAACTATACATAAAAATGTAGTAAAAAGTGGGCTTTTAATTTTAAGATTTGCAAATTTATATGCAAACAAGGATGTTATACAACAAACAATGGGTGCCTTACAAAGAATAAAAAATGTTTATAAACAATTTAAATTAAAAAATAACGGATATACATTATCAATGATATCGGAATCATTTTCAGAAAACTTTACTAAACCCATAGAATGAAAAGTTGATGATGGATGATTTTCTTTACCTAATTTATTTATTAGAACTGGGGCAAGAAAATTACAAATCAGATTTTATTGAATTAAGTCCTTATACAGAATTTAACTATGGAAATATTCCACTAAAATTGAAAAAATCTTTTAATTTCAGAGAATTTGATTATAAATATAAAATATGAAAAAAATAAAAAAATTTTATAAACTAACATTGGTAATTAATTATATTTATATCTTAATTGTTATACTAGGATTATTAGTTTATTTTTTAGCTTACATAAATGATGCAAAAAAATTAATTCTTTGATCTAGTTTTATTGAATGCATTTTAATTTTAATTATTTTGGTTTGAAATTTTGCTTATCGAATTCTTGCAGATATAAAATTAATTAACTATTTGCGAAAAAGGAATGTTTTAAAATATTTCCAATTTGCTAAAACAACAAAATCTGTTAACCCCGTTATATTAGAAGGATGTTTTGTATCACCAAAACTATTTTGATTACAATTTTTAAGTAGTTTAATACTTATTATTAGTGTAGTTTCTGTTTTGGCTACAACAAATTTTCGCATTAGCTCAGATTTATTTATAAATAATAATCTTAATTTAGGTAGTTTTAAAACAGCACATTTTAATTTAGCTATTTTAATTTTAGCTATCCCTTCATTAATTACAGCTATTTATTGTTCTGCTTTTATATTAATTGCTAGTCGATTTATACCTAAAGAGTTATTTAAATATACTAAAATAGAATATCAAGATTATGATTTTTTTATCGAAAATTTAAAAAAAGGTAATGAGCCAGATTTAGTATATTATGCAAAATATAAAAAAATAGATTAATTGTAAAATATTAAATTAAATTAAAAAAACATTTTTTAATTATTGTAAAAAACTCATAATTTTAATAATGCTGCTTTTTTGATTTTTATTTTTCGAGTCATTTTAATTAAAAAACTTATACTAAAAATATCTAATCTTTTGTTTGCTAATTTCGTGATAAAAAAAATTTAAAAAAATTTTTATTTTTCTAAAAATAATATATAATGTAAAAGCATTTATTTAAAAGATGTTATTTCGCTTAATAATATTGCCGATTTAGCTCAGCGGTAGAGCAGCTGGCTGTTAACCAGTTGGTCACAAGTTCGATCCTTGTAATCGGCGCCATTAAGGCCCATTGGTGAAGCGGTTAACACACATGGTTTTCATCCATGCATTCACGGGTTCGAGTCCCGTATGGGTCACCATTTTATCGGAAGATTAGCTCAGTTGGGAGAGCATCGCCCTTACAAGGCGAGGGTCGTGGGTTCGAGCCCCTCATCTTCCACCATTTCGCCGGCTTAGCTCAGTTGGTAGAGCAACTGACTTGTAATCAGTAGGTCGTGGGTTCAAATCCTATAGCCGGCACCATTATACGTTTATTTAGAAACAACAATAGTTGTGAGAAAGTGCAAATCTTTTAAAACGTACCACTAATAAACTATCTTATTTTATGCGCGAGTGGTGAAATTGGCAGACACGCTAGATTTAGGCTCTAGTGCTTCACGGCGTGAGGGTTCAAGTCCCTCCTTGCGCACCATATCATTAATAATTGACCTAAAAAAACTTTCATAGTTTAAGCTACGAAAGTTTTTTTATTATTTTATTGTTTATTAAAGTTAAATAATTAAATTTTTTGTGAATCAGTTGCCATTTTTTCAATTAAAACTATAGCTTCAACAAATACTTGATCTTCATTTTTGCCCTCAGTATCAATAATAAAATATTTTAAATTGAATTCATGACATAACTGAATAAAAATTTCTTTATAAACTTTGTGCAAATTATAAAAATAAGCCTGATTAATGTCTCATTGATCCACTTCCACTTGACGACCACGTTTAAAAAAACGTTCTTTAAAAGTTTCAAAAGACATATCTAAATAAATTGCGAAATCCGGAAGTTCTTCTTTGTTAATTAAAGTGCGAAATGCCAAGTCATAAGCTTTAAAATACTTTTCTGGTTTTTGTTTTAAGTTAACTTTTGCAAAAATATAATGCTCTAATGAAAATCGATCTAAAAAAATGTGATTATTTTGATAATCTAAATTTTGAGCATAATAATCCTGATAAAGCTTGTTAAACTTTGAAGAATGCGCTTCAATAATGTAGGTTTGAAAGCCAATTGATAAGTTTTCTTTTTGTTCATAAAATCATTTTAAAAAGGTATTAAAAACTTCATCATCTTCTTCAAATTCTAATAACTTTTGTGATGCAGGATAGTGACTGGCCAATTGCTGTGTTAGGGTGCTTTTGCCACTACTAATCATCCCACTAATACCAATAATCATGTAAAAATCTCCTTTTAATTTATTTATCTCAAATTAGCTTGTTTACTCTATTCATAATACTAAAAATTGGATTAAAAAAAATTAGCATTAATAAAAATTAATCTATTAATCTAATTTTAATAATCATAATCCATCAGGTGTACGATTAAAACGACCTGAAATAGTTAAAATTTTATAAACTTCACCACGCGCATCTTCTAAGATTTCCTTTTCAGATCATTTTGGAAATTTTGCTTTTCAAACTGGCATCATTTGCTTCTGCACAGCTGCAAAAATCTCATCAAAAGAAGTTGCATCTTGAGTTTCTAATAATTTTTTTTCAATAACATTAATTGTTACCTGCATTTTACATCCTTTCAGGTGCATCAACACCTATTAATTTAAGTCCTTGAGCTAAAACAATTTGGGTAGCTTTAACTAAAGCTAATAAACTTTGCTCATTAATATTACCAATTATTTTAAAATTTGAATAAAAAGAATTAAAGTCGTTTGCTAATTTAATTAAATATTGCGGTAATAAATGAACTTTGTATGTTTTAGTGATTGCTTGGATAATTTCTGGAAATTCTTTTAATCTATTGATTAGTGCAATAGCTTTAGGTTCTTCAAAATTTTCTGCTTTAAAAATAGTTTGATTAGTTTTGTTTAATAACTGAACTGTTCTTGCGTAACTGTATTGCACTAAAAATACTGGGTTTTTAGTGTTTTTTTCTTGCACAGCATCCACATCTAAATCTAAAACAGAATTTTCTGAACGATTAATTAAGAAAAACCTTGCTGCATCTTTTCCTAAAACATCTAAAAAAGAAATTAAACTAATAGCAGTCCCTTTTCTTTTAGACATTTTAAATTCCTCTCCATTACGCATTAAACGCACAGTCTGACAAATTAAAAAATCTAAATTTTCATTTGCATTAAAGCCTAATTGTTCCACAGCAAACTTTAACCTTTGTACATAACCTATATGATCAGCACCTCAAATGTTAATTAATTTATCTTGCCCATTATTAGCTAAAATTTTTTGGTGATGATTAGCAATATCAGGTAATAAATAAGCATATGAGCCATCACTTTTAATTAAAACACGATCTTTATCATCGCCATTCAGAGTCGTCTTTAACCAAGTAGCACCATCTTGTAAATAAGTGTCTTTTAATGCGCCTAAAGCATGATCAATGGCTCCGTTTTTATATAATGAATCTTCTGAAGTGTATTTTTCAATATTAACCCCAAAAATATTTAAATCATGATTAATTTTTTCTAAGAAAATTTTAATTCCTTCTTGCTTAAAAATATTTTTAACATCTTCAAAATTAGCTTCAACATATTGATTACCAAATTTTTCAGCTAATTTTATAGCTAATCATTTAATATCTTCACCACCATAACTATCTTCAGGAAGTTGGGCATCTTTTCCAAAATGCTGTTGGTAACGTACAAATGCAGAAATTGCTAAAATGTCAATTTGCTTCCCGGCATCATTAACATAATATTCTTCGGTAACATGGTTACCAGCAAATTTTAAAATTGCCGCTAATGTTGCACCAATTGCAGCTCCTCTAGCGTGGCCAATATGTAAAAATCCTGTTGGGTTGGCTGAAACATATTCAATATTAATTTTTAGACCTTGATGATCAGCGCCATATTGATCCGCTTTTTCAATAATGTGATTTACTTCTTGAGCTAAAACGTTATTATTAACAAAAAAATTAATAAAACCAGGTGCAACAACCTCAATTTTTTTAATATTATATTTTTTTAAATTAATTACTGAAGCAATTTTTTCAGCAATTTCTAATGGATTTAATTTTAAATCTTTTTTTAATTGCAGTGCTAAATTAGTAGAAAAATCACCATGATCTTTAGGCTCTGTTAAAATAATGTTTTTTTCAGGAAAGTTATTTTTTTTTAGCGCTTCTTGTAGCGAAGCAATAATTTGATCTTTAATATACATATTAAGCAGCAACAATGACTATTGCCGGTTTGATAACCCTTTCAAATAATTTATAACCATAGCTTTTAACTTCAATAATTTCATTTTTGTTAAATCCTTCAGCAGCTTTAATCTCAAATGCTTGGTGCAATTCTGGTATAAACTCAGATTTTATTGCAGGATTAATTTTTTCTAAACCGAAATCTGCTAAAAGATTTTCAATTTGTCTTAATAACATTTCAAATCCTAAAACATAATTTTGGACTGCTGGATCATTTTGCTTTTTGCCAGCTTTTACCGCTAATTCTAAATTATTATATAAGGTTAAAAAGTTTTCAAAAAACTTTTGATTTGCGTATTTTTTTAATTCTTGTTTTTCATTTTCCAGCTTTGAATTGTTTTCTTGCTTTAATTTATTTAATTCTTCTTGTGCTTTAGAAGCAAATGTTTTTGCTTTTTCAGCAAATTCTTGATTATTTTTTTCAATTTCTGCTTTTAATCTTAAAATTTCAAGTTCTGAATTTAATGTTTTTGTGGTTAATAATTGGTTTTCTTTTTTAAGATTTTCAATTTCTATTTTTAATTCTTCAGGAGTTTTTTCAGTTACATTTTTTGCTAATTTTTCAGTTTCAGATTTATGTTTTTTTTGAAAAATTTTTTTATCTTCTGTTTTTTTATTTTTTTTAAATTCATCTTTTTTCATATTTTTTCCTTTCTAATTTTTAATTTTTTTTAAGTAATCTTCAATAAATTCAATTGCAGTTAAGGCTTTGTTATAATCAATACGATTTGTACCCACAAATGAAATTTCTCGAATGTCACTATTTTCAAATGTTATTTTTTTTGAAATAAAAGATGTTTTATCTGGTTGAATTTCAATTTTTAATGTTTCATCTTCTGGAAAATGAGAATCTAATGTTTCTCAAATAGAATTATTTTCTATTATATCTAAAACTTGAGCAAGTTTATCACGTGAAATTTCGCGAGATAAAATTAAATCATTTTTATTGTAAATATTGTTTTTACTTTGGCTATTAAATTTAAAAATATTGCCAACAAATTCTTGTATCAGTGCTTCATAATTTTTAATTTGACTACGTAAAATTGGGACAATAGCTTGCATTTTATCAATTAAATGTACTAATGGTGTATCAATTAGCCTTTCTTTAAATAGACGAATAGCTATTCTGACATCTTCAGTGCGAATTAAATGACGATTAATTGTTAATATTTTCGACTCCACCCGACCCAAAGAAGTTACTAAAACTACAATTGAATTTTCACCATCTAATTCTGTTAATTGAATTGATTTTAATAATTCATGTGAATTATCAGATGAAGTTACTAATGTTGAACCTACAAGTTCGCTAATGGATTTAAAAGCTTCATGAAGTGTTTCATCAATTGAAACCCGCCGTTTAGCAAAAATATCATTCAATTTTTCAATTAAATCTTCTTCATTTTTACTAGTTAAATAATTAGCATAATATTCATAGCCTTTAATTGAAGGAATTCGCCCTCCAGAAATATGCGGCTTTTCAATATACCCTTCAACTTCTAATTCCGACATAATCATTCTGATTAAGGCTGAAGATTCTTTTAAATTATATCTATCTTTAAGTTGTGCAGAAGCTACGGGTTCGCCAGTGGCGATGTGAGTCTCCACAATCATTTTTAAGAAATAATTTTTTCTTAACTCTTTTTTAGAATGCATGTTGAAATTATAGCAAATTGCCTTATAGTTTGCTAATTATTTGCTAATTTTTGAAAAAAATACAAAAAAAAGAGCAGCGCACCACTCTTTTTAGTATTAATTCTTGCGACTGACATAATTATAATTGAATTATGCTAACAGATGTTATCATACAAGAACTTGTGTTCTGATAACCCAACAAATAACTTTTAATTTGTTAAGTTGATAAAATTTTACCATATTTTTGGAAAATACAATAAAAAAAATAAAAAAAACTCAAAACCTTGATTGATATAACTGCAATAACTTGAGTGTTGAAATTTTTTTTATTAATTAAATAATTTTTTTAATTTGATCCGAAGCAATTTCGGATTCTTTTTGTTTTAAATCTTTTTTTTGACTTAAAAATTTTTCTTCAAGAAAAGTAGCTAAATTTTTAGCATTAGCTAAAATTCCTTGTTGTTCCGGAGTTTTTAAAAATTCGCTTTTGACATTTTGAATAAAGGTATTAATGTCACGGTGTAAATGGGTATAAAACTTAAATTTAATTTCAATTTCATAATATTTTTTACGAAGTTGATAAATAATTGAATAAATTTTACGAATTTTTTCAATGTTTTGAGTAATATAATCCATTCGTAAAACATCATCTTGTGAATAAAGCGTTAATTCTTCAACTACATCTGTTAAATTTAGTGGCACAAATTCTTTACTAAAACGATTTTTCTTAAATTGTAAATTTTTATCCCGTGATAAGTAAATTCAAAAACATAAGTAGTTAGCAAAAACTCCTTCTTTAGAAATTAATGTTTTATAAGGAATTAAGCAATTGTTAACATTTTTATTTTCATTAGCCATGATGATTTGCTGACGAGTTTTTAAAAAATATTCTGTATTATTAAAGTTTTGACTCAATTCTTTAATTCCAATTTTTGAAATATCTTTTTCAACAATTGTGTCAATAATGAAATTATTAAATTCTTCAACTTCAACATTTCCATTACCAAAAGCATAGCTTAGCACCGCTTCTTCCATGCCTTTTTCAAAAGCTCAAAACACAGTTTTTTCTAAATTGAATTTAGGTTTTAATTTTTGAAAAGATTTAAGTAAATTAGCACGTAAATTCTCTTGATAACTAGCATTAATTTCTAGGTTTAATAAAATTTCAGTTTTATAAACAAACTTTTTTCTAGAATTATAAAAACCTACGGTATAAGCCATAGGCAATAAATGTGATGGTAGATTATATTTTTCACGATTGTAAACAGCATTATAATAGGGCGCTGATATACATTCAAAATCAATAAAAAAATGAGTTTTTTTCTTATTAAAAAAGCTTGTCAAAAATGTCTTCTCCAGTCTTAATTGTTTCAACATCAAAATTTCTTGCAATAATATTTCCCACAGTTCCTAACCCATTAACAATTCCTAAATTTTTGTCTATGCCTACAAAAGCTTTTGAATAAATTGTTAAAGGTAATGCTTCCCTAGTGTGATTAAAGCCTGGAAATGTTGGATCATTACCATGATCTGAAGTAATAATTAATAAATCATCTTCTTTTAATGAATTAACTAATTTAGTTAATTTGATATCAAAGTTAGCAATATTTTGAGCATAACCTTCAACATCGCGACGGTGCCCATAACTACTATCAAATTCAACCAAGTTAACAAAAATTAATTGATTGTGAGTGTTTTCATTAGCAATTTCAATAGCAATGTCCATGTTTTCATTATCTGAGGCCGGAGGATAAACTTTAGTAATTCCTTGTGAGCTGAAAATGTCATTGATTTTTCCGATAGCAATTACTTCAATACCTTTTGCTTTTAAAGCATCTAATACAGTAGGATGTGGCGGTTTGTTCCCATAATCATGACGATTAAAAGTACGAGTTCAATTTCCATTTTCACCAACAAAAGGACGAGCAATAATTCGTGCTACATTTCATTCAGGGCGTGATGAAGCTATTTCTCGCGCCGCCTTAGAATAACGGTATAAATTATCAAGTCCCATGTAAGTTTCATGTCCGCAAATTTGTAATGTAGAATCAGCTGAGGTATAAATAATTACTTCATCATTATCAATTGATTGCTGACCCAATTCTTGTAAAATCACTGTTCCAGAAGCTTCGCGATTCCCGATTATTTTTTTACCATCAAAAGCTTTTTCTAGTTCTGTAACCATTTCTGGAGGAAAACCATTTTCAGTAAAATCAGGGCTAGGGACTTTTGTTTCCACTCCCATCATTTCCCAGTGTCCTGCTAATGTATCTTTAGCATTTGACATTTCATGTACTCTTGCTACATATCCTAGTGGTTGTGGGTGTTGTTTCTTTTTGTAATTAGCAATTTCTGCAATATGACCAATTCCTAATTTTTTTCAAGTTGGCATTTCAACATTAAATTTTTCTGTAACATGGAATAAAGTATTAGCGTTTTTATCTCCAAATTGATCCTGTTTATTATCAGAGCCAATTCCTAATGAATCTGTAACTATTAAAAAAATACGATTGAATTTTTTAGATGACATATCTTAGCTTTCTACAAATTAAAATTTTTAAATATAATTAAAATTAATTTTAATTATACCACTCTAGCTATTATTTTAATTTTTAAATAATTTGACAAAATAAAAAAATCATCGCTTTTTCTTGCGAAGATTTTCAGATTAAAAATTATTTTTCTGGTTTTGATTCTTCTTTTGAATTTGATGAATTATCTTCTTGCGCTTCTTCATCTTCTTCTTTTAATGATTCATCATTTTTAACTTTTTTCACTAGTTCTTCTAAGCTGTATTTTTTAGAAGCTTTAGCTTTTAATGATTCACGATTAAAGTTGCTTGGAATTGGTTTTAGATGTTTTGCTAAGTATTCAATTTCTTCATAAACAATAGTTTCTTTTTGTAATAATTCATCTTTAATTAATTCTAAAAGATTCATGTTTTCTTTAATTGTTTTACGCGCTAAGTCAAGCGCTTCATTTAATAATTTTTTAATTTCTTGGTCTACATTATTTGCAACTTCTTGTGAAAATACAGATTTTGAATCTCCAAATGGACTTGGATTTTTACTATCTTCAAATTGCACAGGTCCTAATGATGACATCCCAAATTCTGTGACCATTCTTCTTGCAATCTTGGTCGCTTTTTCAATGTCATTAGCTGCTCCAGTTGAAATTTCATCTTTTCCATAAATAATTTCTTCAGCAGCACGTCCACCCATGAAAGCGGCAATCATTGCTTTTAATTCTTTTTTGGTTGCATTGTATTTTTCTTCCTCAGGCAACATCAAGTTATATCCACCAGCATAACCACGAGGGATAATAGTAATTTTTTGCACACGGTTTGATCCTGGCACTTTTAATCCCACAACAGCATGTCCAGCTTCGTGATAAGCAACCATAGTTTTTTCAGCTTCAGTAATTACTCTATTTTTCTTAGCTGGCCCACTCTTTACCCTATCGATTGCTTCATCAATTTGAGCAGGTGTAATTTCTTTGGTATTTTCACGAACCGAAAGGATTGAAGCTTCATTAATTACATTTTCCAATTCAGCTCCAGAATATCCCGGAGTTCTTTTAGCAATATTAGCAAAATTGATTGCTGGATTTAATCTTTTCCCTTTTGAATGTAATTTTAAAATTTCTTCACGTTCTTTAATATCAGGTAAATTAACAGTAATGCTTCTGTCAAACCTCCCCGGTCTTTGTAGAGCGGGATCTAAAACATCTAATCTATTAGTTGCAGCAATAACTAATAATCCTGAGTTTTCTTCCATTCCGTCTAACTCAACTAACAATTGGTTTAATGTTTGTTCACGCTCATCGTGACCACCATTCATACCACTTCCACGTGTACGACCAACAGAATCTAACTCATCAATAAAGATAATTGCTTTTTCAGATTTACGTGCTTCTCTAAATAAATCACGCACTCTTTTAGCCCCCATCCCCACATACATTTCAACAAAATTAGATCCAGAAATAAAGTAGAAAGGCACCTTGGCTTCTCCGGCTGTAGCTTTTGCTAGTAATGTTTTACCAGTTCCTGGAGGACCACCTAATAGAACCCCTTTAGGGATTCTTGCTCCAGCAGCTGAATATTTCTTAGGATTTTTTAAATAATCCACAAGTTCCATAATCTCTTCTTTAACTTCAGCATTTCCAGCTACATCAGAAAATTTAACATTTGAAACAATTTTTTTAGCAGGATTCTTATCGCCAGGCCCAAAAAGCCCTCCGCCAAGACCGCCACCAGCTCCATTTTGTGATTTTCTTCTTAAAAATAGTGTAAATCCAACAAAAATAACGATAATAATTAAAGTAGGTAACAAGCTAAAAAGCAAGCTTCTTCATATGCTATTTCCTTGAATTCCTTTGTCAATCATAGACTTGGCAGCTTCTAAAGAACTAAGTTTTGAATTTAGCATTCCCCATGCCATGGCATCTGTACCAGTCATACTATTAACAAGTGTATCTTTTCCATTTAAACCTTTAATAGTTACATCTTTAAATGCTTGTAAACTTAAAAAATCATTTACCGATGTTATTTCTCTAAATTTATTAGGTATGAAATTAACATTGTATGACTGGGTTGTACCATTAACAACTTCTTCAACATTAATACTGAAAGAATTGGGATCCAAATTTAATGATTTAAAATAATTTTCATCAGTGACATCTTTCATATTTTCCTGCATACGATATAAAAACTCTGCAGAGGTTTTTTGAGTTACATTGCTTGGCGAAAACATGTAAATCAAAAAACCAATTATTCCAGCAATAATGATGGCAATAACTGCTCATTTAATAAGTGATTGATTCTTTTTATTCATTTTTTTCCTCATTTTGATTAATTTAGAATTGAAAAATTAATGAATTTAATAATATAGTCATAAATTTTTAAATATTTAATTTGTTTTTTTTATTATCAAATTTCCAGCTTGCTTGATCAGTGTATGGTGATCATTTAAAATATATTGTTTAGCATGAGTATTTGAATTAATAAATTGTTTAATATTATATAATTTTTTGCTATTAAGTTTTAATTTTTTTATGTTTTTATTAAGGAAAATGAAAAGAATTTGATCTTTTTTCTTAGATTTATTAAAATAATTAATTGCAAAATTTGTTGTTTCTCACTTTTGAAATTCCAGTTGAATTCAAAAGTTTTGGAAACTTTTTCCAATGTTGAGAAAGCGGATTTTTCAATATAAGTAAGTTTTAAAAAACTGTGATCTATAAGATAAATTTTTGCGAATTGCATTTCTGGTATAAATTGTTTCAAAATTTGAAATATCTATTCCATAGATGATTTTATCCTTAGCTAATTTTTGCAAAATTTGGTGCTTCCAATATTTATGTAACAATGGGCGGTAAATTTGCATTTCATAAAGTTTTTGATTTTGCTGCATAGCTCAAAACATAGGTTTGCGTTTTGTTTGCTTTTGGAGTAAGTAAGTCTCTATGTAATCGTCCTTATGATGTGCTGTTAATAAAACTTCACAATTTTGCGACTGATAAATTTGGTGAAAAAATTCATAGCGTAATTCTCTTGCTCAAGCCTGAAAATTTTTATGAATTTTCTTTTTAGGTGCAATTTTAATAAATAAGGGGATATTATGATTTTTGCAAAACTCTTTAATAAGTTCTGTTTCAGCATCTGCTTCAATTCGTTTTTGATAGTTCACATGAGCAACAACAATGTTTTTATCTTTGTAATAATTTAATAAAAACATTGAATCAGGACCACCACTAACTGCTAAAAGAATTTTTTTTGTACTTTTCATTGTATTCATTCATAATTTTATTAATATCTTTAGTTAAAAATGCAATTCCAGCTGCAGCTGCTGCCACAATTATTTGGTCAATAATTTTTTGATCACTAGTTGAAAATTTGGTTAAAACATGAGCTGCTAATGGTTTATTTGCTGAACGACCAATTCCAATTTTTAAGCGCGGAATTGCTTCTGTGCCTAATTGATTAATAATGGATTTTAAACCATTTTGGCCACCTGATGAACCTTTTAATTTAATTACTGATTGACCAACATTGTGATCAACATCATCGCTAATTATTAAAATATTTTCTGGCTTAATTTTATAAAACTTAACAAGTGCATTAACAAAAAAACCGGAATTATTCATATAGGTCAACGGCTTTGCTAGAATAAAATTTTGATCTTTATAAAAGATACCATTAAAATCTTTTTTATTTAGATCTAAATTTAAAATTCTTGCAATTTGATCAACAACTAAAAAACCAACATTGTGTTTGGTTTTTTGATATTCAGGGCCAGGGTTTCCTAGGCCGACAATTAATTTTATATTTTGCATTTGTATATAAATTGTACTAAGTTTTAAAATAAAGTCATTTGATTTGTTTCTTCAAGTTGATCTAAAATTTTTAACTCTTTCATTTTCTTAATCAAAGTACTGTTTAATGTGGTGCGCTCTGTTAAATCTTCAATTGATAAAAAAGGGCCATCTTTTAATGCTTCCATAATTGAAATAGCTTGAGCTTCACCTAAACCATCAATAGCTGTATAAGGGGGGATTAAGCTATTATTTTCGTGATTAATTATTCAGTTTTTTGCATCTGATTTATTCAGCTGAATATTTTCAATTTTAAAACCACGCGCAAACATTTCTTGCGCAATTGAAAAAATAGGAATTAATGTTTTTTCTTTTGTTGTTAGTGTTTCTTTTTTGTTTCATGATTTTTCACGTTTATTTAAGTCAACTAATTTTCGATCAACTACATCTTTGCCGCCCAATAAAGTTTCAATATCACAAACATCCGCTCTTACAGAAAAATAAGTTGAATAATAAGCAAGGGGATGATAAAGTTTGTAGTAAGCAATTCTTCAAGCCATAATTACATATGCAGTTGCATGAGCTTTGGGAAACATATATTTAATTTTCTTCATTGAATTAATATATCAATCATGAATTCCATTTTCTACTAGAATTTTTTCCTGTTCTGGAGTTACGGAATTCCCTTTTCTTACCCGCTCCATGATGTCAAATGAATGTCTTGGATCAATTTTTTTATTAATTAAATAAATCATAATATCATCACGACAACAAATGACATCTTTTAACTTCAGTTTTTTTTCTGTAATTAACTTATCAGCATTATTCAGTCATACATCAGTTCCGTGTGATAGACCAGCAATTGAAACTAAATCAGCAAACGTTGTTGGTTTGGCAGCTTTCAAAATTTGACGTACAAACTTTGTTCCAAATTCTGGCAAACCTTGAGCCCCAGTGGTTTCACCACCAATTTCTTCTGGACTAATTCCTAAAGCTTCTGTTGAATTAAATAATGAAATTATTTTAGGGTCACTCATTGGAATTTCACTACTTTTCACTCCAGTTAATTCTTGTAACATCCGAATCGCAGTGGGATCAACATGACCTAAAATATCCAATTTTAAAACATTATCATGCAAAGTTTTAAAATCAAAGTGTGTTGTTTTTCAATTGGAATTAATATCATTAGCAGGGTAATTAATTGGAGTAAAATCTTCAACATCAAATTCTTTAGGAATAATAATTATTCCTCCAGGATGTTGTCCTGAAGTGCGTTTAACTCCTTCTAATTTTAATGATAAATATTCAATAAAAGAATTAGAAAATTCTTTTCCGGTTTCTTCTTGATAAGATTTGATATAACCATAAACGGTTTTTAAAGCATTTGTAGAAATTGTTCCCGCTCTAAAAGTATGATTAGTTCCAAATAAATTACGTACTTCCTGGTGAATTACTGGTTGGTATTCACCAGTAAAGTTTAAATCGATATCAGGTACCTTATCAGCTTCAAAACCTAAGAAAGTTTCAAACGGAATTGATTGTCCATCTTTATATAGATCAACATCTATACAGCGTGGGCATTTTTTATCAGGTAAATCAAAACCCGAAGAATATTCGCTATCTTCAAAAAATTCTGAAAACTTGCATTGCTTACAAATGTAATGCGGCACAAGAGGGTTAACTTCTGTTATTTCAATTAATGTGGCCACTAGGGAGGAACCAACCGATCCACGCGAACCAACTGGATAGCCATTAGAAACTGATTTGTGAACTAATTTGTGAGAAATTCAATAAACAACATCAAAACCATATTTTAAAATTGGTTCAAGTTCCCTTTTTAAACGTTTTTCAACAATTTCAGGTAGCTGTTCACCATACATTTGGTGTGCTTTTTCTAAAACTAATTGGGGTAATTTTTTTTCTGAATCATCAAATTTTGGGGCATATAAATCTTTTTTAACAACTTCAATTTTATCTTCAATCATGTCAGCAATTTTATTAGTATTACCAACAACAATTTCTCAAATTAAATCATGATCTTGCAAGAAATTAAATTGTTCTAACATTTCTTCAGTTGTTAAATAATATTGCAATGGATATACAGGGTTGGGATTATCATATTTATATAAATAATGACGCACTCCACCCACTCCTTTGGAGTGAATATAAATTTCATGAAATTTAGCTTCTTTTTTATTTAAATAACGGGCATCAGAAACTGCAACTACTAATTTATTTTGACGTTTAGCTTCTAAAATTAAATCTTTAATTGCTTCTTTAATTGCTTCTTTATCTCATCCTCGATGAAAGTAATGTAAAAAATCATGCAAAGGTGGAATTTCAATATAATCATAATACTTAATTTCATTGTATAAATCTTGTTTGGAACTAAACAACATTTTATCAATTACTCTTGATTTTAAAGTTGAGGATCCAATTAATAAATTTTCACTTTGAGGTAAACTATCAATAAATAATCTAGGGCCACCATAAAAATTATCCGTTGATGCTAGTGAAATTAATTTAAATAATTCTTTTAATCCCGCTTTATTTTTAGCGATAATACTAATTTCACGTGGAAATTGTTTTGCTAAAAGGGCTGGTGTTTTTTGATTAGCTAAATCCATAATGTTGAAAATTTTTTGAGCTTCTAATTTATCTAAAAAATTAATTCACACATTTGCCAAAACATGAGCATCATAATCAGCTCGGTGAGCAACTGTTGAATCATAAACAATTTCTAAACGAGCTGCTAAATTTTCAAGTCTAAATTTATTTTGTTTAGGGTATAAAAATCTTGCTACATTTAGAGTGTCAATTGCAGGAATATCTAATTTTTTTAAATTAAAAAAATCTACTTTTTCATTAACAAAATTTACATCAAATGCTGCATTATGGGCAACTGGAATTCCTTGTTTTAAAATTTCATAAATTTTTTGAATTCCTTCTTCTTGAGAAATTGCATTCTCAACCATGGCATTTGTAATTCCAGTTAATTTTGTAATTTCTTCAGGAATTGCTTTTGTTGGTTTTACAAAAAACTGAATTTGTTGAACAATTTTTTTATTTTCAATAATTGTTGCACCAAACTCAATAATTTCATTGAAACGAGGTGATAGACCTGTTGTTTCTAAGTCAAAAACAATATATTTAGATGTTGCTAGATCAACATGTTTGGGATTAATAACTATATTAGAACTATTATCAATTAAAGAAAAAGAAGCTCCATAAATTGGCTTAACACTTGACTTACTAGTTGCTTTAAAAAAATCAGGGAAAGATTGTAAGGAGTCGGTATCTAAAATTGCTATAGCTTTATGACCTAGCCGTTCAGCAAGTTGGACATATTCACTAGCAGTAGCAATTCCATCCATCGCACTCATTGTAGTTCTTACAGAAAGTTCAACTCGTTTTGTACTTGCATTATCGCTTCTTTGTTGGTTCACGTTATCTAAAAGCAAAATGCTTTTAGCAAAAATAGACCTTTCTTTTGAAAAATCATCATAATGTAAGTCGCCACTAACAGAAATTCATATACCTTTTTTATACTCGCTGTAATCTTGTAATTTATTAGCATCGGCCATCATTTTAACTTTAATTGCATTTGAACCATCAGAGATTGACAGCACAATAACAATTTTTTGACTTTTAGTAACAAATTCCTCTCGTTTAAAAATTTCACCTTCAATAGCTACTTGAGTATCAAAAGAAGTAAAACATTCATCAATTGTATGTACTACATAATTATTTTTCTTTCAATTATTTAAATATTTTTTGTCACCCATTTGATTATTATTTGCTTTTGCTGCATTATTTTCTGCTTCTAGACTTTCTGAAAGTTTTTCCATTTGCAATTGGCGCTTGCGTTCTTCTTTTTCGTATTGTTGAAAATTAAACACAAATTTCAATTTAATTTTATCTAAACCAAAATCTATAAAAGCTTGTTGGATATCTCCAAATTTTGATTCAATGCTTTCTCAAACAGCTCGATTTCAAGTTGAAAATACATATGTGTTTTCTTGATCTAATTCAATATCAAAAATTTCTCAAGGGACTGAAAAATCAAAAATTCTATTTTTAATAATTAGAAAAATTAAATATTCACGAATTAAATTGTATTCACAAAGTTGATATTTAAAATGATAACGAATTTTAAAACGAAAAGGTGATAACTTATTTTTTTCTTCAAAAGTCAAAACATCTTTAATATGCGGTAATTTAAAAAAAGAAATTTCTAAATTATAGTTGGGATCACCTTCTAGTGGTCTTAATGTTGCTTTTTCCCAATCTGCAGGAATCATAAATTTAATATTTTCACAAAAGTTTAACAAAAGTTTGTCCATGTGTTTTATTATAAATTATTTAATTATTTTTTTAATTTTTCATTGAGTTAAAAAAATATTTTTATTTTTAAAAGTAAACAAAGTAAGTTGGTTTATAATAATTACCGACATGACAGAATTGATCGATACATTTGCATGAATAGGGTTACTATTTTTAACTATTCAATCAGTGCCACAATTAATTAACTTATTCACTAAAAAGGATCAACGTTATAGTTCTCACGCTTTTTTTCCTTTCATCTTGATTGCTGCAGGGACATCCTTCGGAGTTTTTTATGGTATATTATTAAAAACTAAGTATACTCATATTGAAATTGCCAATTTATTATCTTTAGCAATTGCTTTACTAACTATCTTCATGTATTTAAAAAGCAATCAAAATAAAAATTTATGATTGTTTGGCGGCTTGTTTACTAGCTGAGTTGCATTGTGGATTATTATTATCGGAGTTTTCTTTGGGCTAAACATTTATTGAAGTAATGATGTAATCATTGGAATTGCACTATTCTTCACACTATTTCTAAATACAATTGCTTTTTTACCATTTGTATGGCAAGCGATCAAAGCAAAGGACTTTCGAGACTTTTCTTTCTTTGTGTTACTAAACAGTTTTTTGTTTAATTTATCATGATCACTAAATTGATTATTAGGAAAAGTTTATGAGCACCAAGGGATTATAGCTGCGCCAGCATATGTATTTTGAATTATTATTATTTTTCAAATTGCAGGTACAATTATTTATGCTGGCCTATTAACGCTAAAAGTGATATATAGCAAAAAACAAGCTGCTACCAAATTACAAACTAACCAATAATGAGGGTTAGTTTTTTTATGCTTTATAAATAAATTAAAAAAACTAGTTAATTTTATTATTAACTAGTTTAAGTTTATTTCTACAATTTTCAAAAGAAAACCGACGAACACAACACTTCTTGATGTGGCTGCTTCATTTCTGACCTGACCAAGTTACAAGGTTATTATTTCATCGGCATTATTATTTTACACTATTTTTTATTTGAAGAAAATTTTTTAATTTGATTTTACTTAGCTAGTTAAAATTTTCAATAAAAGATCAAGTAAAATTATCATAGTAGTAATTTTGGGAATATTCTAACAATTTTTTATTTTGAGCATAAGTAAATGAAGTTAATAAAATCCCATGAGACTTTTTATTAACCGCAAACAACAAAATATCTTCAGAAAAATCAACAACTTCAATCGTTTTAATAGCATGATCAATTTGCAATCCCGCTTCATCAAAAGCGGCATACAATGATTTTTTACTAAGCTCTAAATTTAATTGTTGAAAAATTTGTTGTTCAACATGTTGGCGTGTATAAATAAAAGGTTTGTTTTCAAAATAACGAATCTTAATAATTTCATATCAATGATTTGTTTTAAAGTGTGGATTAAAATCAGTATGTTCAACAACTTTAATAAATACATTCGAAGCTTTATTACCATACTGATCAGAAAAAGAATTTAAAACATTAAAATAATTTAAATTGCAAAAATAGCCTTTACCTTTCACTGAATAAATGATATTTTTAGAAACTAATTTTTGTAAAGCATTCCGAATTGTTTGGCGTGAAAAAGCAAATTTATTCATTAAAAAATTTTCTGAAGGCAAAACATTGTTTTTATAATATTCTTCCTTCATTAAGCTTTTTATATAATCACAAACAATTTGCTCTTTAGTTGTCATGCTGTCCCTTAAAATTTTTTAGATCATTTTCCATTTTCAAAAATTTTTGTTTTTCTTGCTGTTTTTTTAACAAAAAATTCTTAAAATCATTAGCAAATATGTAATAAAAGCCTGCAATTAATAGTCCTGCAATAAAGACAAAAACTAAGGGAATAATAATTCATAAAAATCATGTATGCTGTAAATCAGTCACAGCAACAACAATTAACCCAATTATTAAAACCAAAATTTCGATTAGAACAAAAATAATTAGCAACTTATTTTTAAATGTTAATCTTATTTTTTTCATATAAAATCAAAAGCATCAACTTCTTGTAATGTAGGAATGCTTTCTGCTCCACCTTTTTTAGTTGTAACTAAAGCCGCAGCAACGTTTGCACGTTTAATTAAGTTTGTAATTGTATTAATTTCTAAATTTTTTCAATCAAGTTCTAATTGCAAAATTTGAGCAATTACAAAACCAAAAAATGTATCTCCCGCTCCAGTTGAATCAACTTGTTTAACTTTAATACTTTTAATAATTTTAGCATTTTTAGGCGTAATTGCTAAAACACCTTTTGCTCCTAAAGTTATTAAAGTTAGTTGTGGTCCTAACTGTTGAAAAAATTTAATTTGTTGTTTTTGCGGCGCATTGATTAATAATGCAGCTTCTTCTTGTGATAATTTTAAAAGATTGGCATGCTTAGCAAATTTTAAAGTTTTTTCAATTCAATCACTTAATTGATTTCGATAAAGTGATTCACGATAATTGGGATCAAAACAAATTATTTTTTGATTTGCAAGTGCATCTTGTAAATATTGCTCATAAGTTTTTAATAGCTCTTGTCCTAAAAAAGCTGTTGCCGAAGATAAAACGAGACAATCATATTTAAGTTTTTTATATTTTAAAGCTGCATCCGCTCCTCGTTGAAATTGAAAAGTTCTTTCACCATCATTATGGAGGGTCACTTTAGCAATTGTGGTAGGTTGATTTACTGTTTCCAAATGCAATTGACTTAATTTGTATTTCTTAAAATAAGTTTTTATTGTTTGAGCTTCAACATCATTGCCAATAGTTCCTAAAAAATAAGTTTTTAGCTCTCATTTGTTAATTGCTGCAGCAACATTTAATGGTGCTCCTCCCACTTTATCTAATGTAGTTTGACTTTCATTATAACGATCGATCAAAGCTTCACCCGGCAAAATCATTGTTTTATTTGTTTTTCAGTTCATTTTAAGTTGTAATAACTGTTGACCTAAAAGTTTTAAATTTACAAATTTTAATTTTAATTTGCCATTGATTCAATATTTTGTTGTAAAAACATCTGCTCCATTATTAAAATAAATTTCAAGAATGGAATTATCTAAATATAGCTCAAAATTTGTAATTGTAATTTTTCTTATTCAAACTTCACGATTTGGCAAACTAGTTTGCAAACTCATTGCTGATCGATTAATTTCTAAAACACCATTAGCATAATTAAAACTAATTCGCTCATTTTTATCATTGTAAAAAACTAAACTAAAATTTTTACCAATATTAGCAGCTTGAAGTTTAAATAAACGTTTATTAAAAATAAAATTTTGTGGGATCAATTTAGCATTTTGTTTTTTAAATTGCCCAGCATTTAAAACTGGCTTTTGATAAATAGCGTGATCTTTCACTTGAATTTCTCTTACAAGAGAAAGGTTATGAGCTCAATTTTGATCTAATGTGGGTCAAGCATCATCATCAGGAATCCCAACTCATCCCAAAAGTTTATTAGTTTGACTAAAAAATTGTGGAGCATAAAAATCAAAACCAATATCAATAAAATTTAATTTTTGGTTTTTAAAAATTAAATTTGTTCAATCCATTTTTCCCACTAAAGCAATAGCTTGATCACGATTTTGATTTTTAAGACCAAAATAATTTTTACCCTGAGTTGAAAAAATTAGTATATCGTTGCCATCGATTTGAACAAAATCAGGACACTCATACATAAAAGCTTTTTCGGGATCAAAATTTTTGATTGTAATTTCCCCTAACAATGTAAAATCACGATCCGGATATTGAGAACTATAAACAACTAACGTAGGGGTTAAATCAAGTTTTTGAGCTCCGTGAATTAAATAGTACTGATTATTCAAATAAAGTGGCTTGGGATCACGAAAATTACGTGTGTATTTTGTTTGATCTACTTCAAACAAAATTTGCTTATTTGTTACTTGGTTTTTAATTAGTTGGGCAGATAATGTAAAAGATGTGGCAATTTGATCTTTAGATGAATTCGCTTTAACATTGCCGGTTCAATAAACAAAAGCTGATTGATTATTTGTAAATGCCCCACCCGAGTAGACACCATCAATGTCTTGAGCGGTATCTGGAGCAATAGCTAATTTTAAATTTGTAAAATGATAAAAATCTGGAGTAATGTAATGACCTCAATGTTTCGTACTATGCTGGGCAATAAAAGGATTTCATTGATAAAAAATGTGATAGTTTTTACCATCAAAAAATAAGCCATTGGGATCATTTAGTAAACCACCAAAAGGTGATAGATGTAAATGATTATAAAAATTACTTTGTTGCATTAACAAAAAATTTTTATAAATTTGATCTTGATTTTGTTTAATATTTAGCTTGGAAAATTGAGCATTATTTTTTCAAAAATTTATTTTAGCTGCTTGCTGTTGTTTTCATTTTTTTAAATGCATGATATTTTTAGGCTATTGCAACGTAACCGCTGCTTGGCTTTGATTTTGAGCAATAAAATCAGCTAATTGTTTTTTGAATGCAAACTTCCCTAGAACAAATGTAAAAATTCCAGAAAATACAGTGGATATTACAGCTCCAATGGCAATTTTAGCAACTGGGGCTAAATTTGGTAATAAATCACTTGCACCGGTTTTTGTTAAATATGCTTGATAATTTTCGCTTACAAAATAATCAAATTGTACTGCAATTCCTAATCATGAAGCTGAACCTTGAGAATTGGCAACGGTGTGTGTCATCCCCAATCAAAATCCAGCCACCCCTGAAGCTAATGAAGCTGCAAGTAATCCAAAACGACTTGGTAAATTAACACCAAATAGAATTGGTTCAGTGATTCCTAAATTAGCTGAAATTCCTCCAGAAACCGCTTTAGAAATTGCTACAGGGGATTTTTTAAATAATAGGATAATCATGAATAATCCAACCATTCCTTGAGCTATATTTGATACAGTTGCAATTGGAGTAATTCAAGTAAATGAGTGACCATAATCCGCTCTAGTTTGTGTTAATAACTGGGTTTCAATTGGTAAAATTCCTTGATGTAGGCCAGTCAAAACCATAAATGGGTAAACAAGCCCAATAATTAATCCACCTAACCCAAAGAAAGATCAGTTTGTGTAAGTGTAAAGAGCATTAATTGCAATTCCAATTCCAATTCCGATATATCTTCCTAGTGGTCCTACAAATAAAAATCCTAAGAATGTTGCTCCAATAACTGTAAAAAATGGCACAACAATAATTGCCAAAAATTCTGGAGTAATTCTTTTTAATAATCTTTCAATTCAGTATCCCAAAGCCACAATTAATAAAACAGGAAATACTTGAGCTTGGTATCCAATTAAGTCAAATCTAAAAAAAGCTGGTGCTGAAGGGAATAATGAATAGGTATGTGTTTGTCCAATTTTCGCTCCTTCTTTTAATGCTGTACCAATTGGTAAAGATTCAAATACTGTCCCTGAAGATCAACCATTAATTAGCCCTGGGAAAATCATAATGATTCCAATCGCTAATCCTAAAATTGGATTTCCGCCATATTTTTTCATAGCTGTATAACCTACAAAAGCTGGAAGTGATCCTAAAATTGCACCACCAATTAATTCAAAAAATCAAGCTAAATTAATTAGATCTTGACTTTTACCTTCATAAGAAGTTTTATTGATTGTATTAAATAATGAATTTAATGCAAGCGATAATCCCCCCGCAATAAAAATCGGAATTAGGGGAATAAAAATTTCTGCAAATGAACGTAATGCTTTTCTTAAAATAAGAAATATATTTGAGTGTCATTTAATTTGATAATTTCATAGTGGCGCTTTTGCTGGTTTAGCATCAATTGCTTGATTTAAATTTAAATTATTTAAAAATTTGGCAAAATTATCATGAACTTTGTTAACAGTTCCAGCTCCAAAAATAATTTGTACTTCTTCATCAGTAATATTGTGTCCTTTAGCCAAAGGCACAACATTCAATAATTGTTTATTTATTTTAGTTTTGTCATGTAAAACAACACGCAAGCGAGTTGCGCAGTGATAAATCGATTTAATATTTGCTTTACCACCTAAGCTAGCAATAACTTTTTCTGAAACATCATTTCAATCAAAATTGTTATTTTTTAATTTTGAAAACATGTGCTTTTCCTTTCTAAAATCTCAATGAGTAAAAAAATTATAGCAACTCAATTTTTTTATTTTTTACTTGTAATAACAAGTTTTTTAAAAATTGCAATAAAAAAAATAAGTTATATTTCAAAAAATAAAAAAACCTTCAAAAATTTTGAAGGGTAAGTTATATTAAAAATTTAGCTTTTAGTTTAATTTTATAAATAAGTTATTAAATTTTTTAATTGCTACTAAAAGTTTTTCAAAAAATATTTTTGAATTTTCAGCATCATAAAAATTATTAACATTAAATGGAATAACAAATTTATAAAATGGTTTAACAAAATTTCTTTGATCTCAAATTAATATTGGCCATTTGATTGAACTTGTAATAATAACATTGTCATTAAAAGCTCATTCTTGAAAGTTAGGATTATTACCTATTATTTGATGAATATTAAAACCAGTTTTTAAAAAACTAGGAAAAACATCTTGAATTGTATTTAATGTTTCAGTTGTTGAAAGTTTTGATTTTTCTTCATCTAGTTCTTTTTTATAATTTTCTTGTATTTTTTGATTTTTTTTAGGTAATTCTTTTACATCGATGAAGTCTTCACTTACTTTAAAAAATTTTAAATAGTTAAATTCTTTATCTTCTCAAAAATGATACTTTTCATAATTATTAAAATTTGGATTAAGAGTGTTAAAAATTTTAAAATCAATTGTTGTAATGCTTTTTAATAAATCATAAAAATTACCAAATTTATCGGAAATTTCTTTTTCAATTATCTTATTTTTATGAGAATTATTTAAAAATCAATTTTCTTTAAATCTAACATTTTTCATTAGTGAGACAATTATGTAATTTTTTAAAATATCCATAACTGTAATTTCTTTAAAATTATTTTTTGTTAACACTTCATTGAGCTGGGTTTCAAAATCTATTTCATTGTAATAATTATGAATTGAATCCACTGTATCTTTTAATCAATAATTAATAATTGGTCATCCAAAAATTTCTTTAATGAATTCACCAACAGCATCTTGGAATAAGGATGTTTTTACATTATAACCATAAATAACTTCACAATAATCTGATATTCTAAAGAAAAATTCAGCTTTGCCATCTACAGGTTTATTTTTAACTAAAATTAAAGTTTGTTTTTTAAATTCTCGTTTCGGAAAATAAAACAAAGGATATTTTAAAAATGGTTGTCTTCTTTTATTAATTAAAAAGTCAAGTTTAGAGCTATCATAACCAAAATATTCATTTTTTAAAATGTAAAGATCATAATCTTTATCTACAGCTTTAAGAGTCTTATATTCTCGAAAAAACATAATAGATGGGTCATCAATATATTTATCATTCTTGTTTTGAAAATCTAATTCATGATTGGTGTCAAGGCAAATTTCTTCACGATCAGGTTCATAACAAAAAATGTCTGTTATTTGATCAAATGTTAATTTATTCATATCAAAACCATCATCATAAAATGAGCCATCAATATGATAAATGTCATTAAAATTCACTTTTCCTAACTTTGTTTTTTTCAATTTATATTTTTTTAAATTTTGGGTTACTTCTTCAAAACTTTTAGCACTAATCATTTTAATACTCCTTTTTTAAAAAATAAATTAAAAAAATTTAAAAATATTTAATTTTTAAATTTTTTTGCAATTTTTTTGTCATTAAAAACAGGATCTCCATATAAAATATGAGAAAGTTTTCTTAATTTTCATTCATCAGAAGATGTTTTTATTCCTTTTTGTACATGTATATGTTTAAATTGAATTGCATTTCTGCCATCATAATCCTCTTCTAAAGGTGCTCATAATTCATTGTTTTCATTTACATATTTCCCATTTAAAATAAGATTTCCTAATTCCTCATTTAAAATATATGAAACAGAGTTAGCTAATATGTAAGCATTTGAATGTTTTTTTGTATATACATCAAATGTATTTTTTCAAAATGCAAAATTGAATTTAGTCATAGTGTGATATAAATAATCTTCTATACCTAAAATTGAAAATGTGTCAAATTTAGGTTGTAAAAATTTATCTAGCGATTTTCCTTTAGTATCATATGCAGAAGGTGATGAATAAACTACAACTATTGCTTCAAAAAGATTAATTGGATAATCAAAAAAATCAAGTATGCTTTTTGCTTTTCCTTTTGGAAATACAGATAAATAATACCTATCTTCATTTGTAGATTTTAATCTACTTTTAACCTTTTCTTTAGTAACTGAATAAACATTTTCTAATGAGCTAGTTAAAGCAACATGTTTTAATTTAAATTTAGTTTTTGTTTCTTCTAAGTTTTTTAAAAAATTATCAGCTTCTCCCTTTAAAAGTTCTTCTAAAGATTTAGATTCTTTTTCACTTTCTTTGGCCGCAGGGTTTAAATATGAATTGTGTGCTGAAAAAAATCCTATACCTGATTCACCAGCAAAATCAACAATAGCAGGAATGGAACTTAGTGTCGCTGCTCCCGCCCCTGCTACAAGCGCAGCTTTAAGCGCTGATTGTGCAGTTATATTGCTGATAGCTCCTATTGCAGCTCTTCCACCAATGCCGTAAAAAACACCTCCAAGAAAATCAAGTAATCCATCTAAAAATTGTCCTTTTTTATTAGATAATATTTTTTCAATTAGATCACTAAAATAAAAAATATTTTTTTCGTATTCTATTTTGTAATCGCCCTCAGACTTAATTCAGTTAAATTTTAAAAAACCTTTTTTAAAATTATTTTTATCTATTTCTACTAAAAAATTAACTGTACCTTTTTCATCGTTTATTTCTAAAAAATATCTTCTATTAGATTTACTTTTTCTTTTTTCTTCAAAATAAAAATACGAGTTATCTTCACTCAAGTATATGTTAGTAAAATTTTCCATTGTAAAATCTAAAAAATCTTGATTACTATATTTAGTAGAATTTAATTTTCTATAGTTATTTTCATTTTTTCCTTCTTTTTTAATCACTTTTTCACTTTTTATTTTTGGCGAAAAAGAAACCGTTGAAAATAAGGTTAATGTCCCAAAAAAAGACAAACTTAAAAATTTATATATTTTTTTAATTTTTTTATTCATTATTTTAACTCCTTTTTAATTATTTAATTTTTTTTAAATTATAAAGGAAATTTAAAAAATATTAGATATATTTGACTTTAATAACTTTTCTAAAAACATATATAATTTTTATTATGAAAAATAAAAAGATTAAAAAAATTATTAGATTCAGCATTCTTGGTTTACCAATAATAATTACACCTTTATTGATTTCTTGCTCAAAAATTGAAGAAAATAATTTGCAAAATTATTTCGAAAATGTTGTAGAAATTAAAATAACAAAAAATAATCAAGATTTAAGTTTTGCAACAGGAACTATTTATCAAAATAAAATAATTTCCAACCATCATATATTGCCTAGAAATTCTGAAAATAAAAATATTGAATATTGATATAGAAAATTTGATTCAAATGATTTTATAAAAATGAATTATATTAAATCATCAAAAGAAAAAGATTTAGCTTTATTTGAATCTAAAGATTTAAATAAAGGATTTGAAATTAATAAAAATTACATTTTAGGAGAAAAAGTATATACAATTGGTAATTCATTAAACATGGGACTAGCTATATCAGAAGGAATAATTTCAACTGTTAATTACTTTGATGAAAATAAATATATTAGAGTTTATGGTCAAATAGAGGAAGGCAATAGTGGAGGACCATTATTTAATAAATACGGCCAAATAATTGGTATTGTTTCTTTTAAAAATAAAATAAATTTATCAGAAACTGTTAATTCTTTTTATTTCGTAATACCTTTTAATGATGTTTTAAATTTTTTAAATAATTAAAAAAATAAGGTTATTTTTATAATTGAATTAATAGGGGAATAAAAACAAAAAAATAGCTATAAATTTATCTAAACAATACAAAATATCGCAATCACGAAAAATATTAATTAAATTGAATAATGATCTCCATTGAATTTAGAGATCATTAAAATATAAAGTTTAATTTTTATGTTAAACACATTTTTTTATTAAATTTTGATTAAGGCTTCAACAGGGGCGTTTAATTTTTCACGCCCTTTTAGATCTTCCAATTCCATTAAAACAATAATTTTTTCAACAATTGCATTTTGGGATTCCACTAATTTAATAATGGCGTCTAATGTTCCTCCGGTTGCTAAAACATCATCAATGATAATAGCTTTTTGACCAGGTTTAATCATTCCTTTTTGAACTTCTAAAATATTTGAACCATATTCTAAATCATATTCAAATGCAATTACTTCTCCCGGTAATTTATTTGGTTTACGCACCATAATAAATGGTTTTCCTAATTGCGCCGCAGTGGGAGTTCCAAATAAAAATCCCCTAGCATCAGGACCAATAATAATATCAGCATCTTTTGCTAATTCAGCCATTTTATTAATAGTATATTGTAAAGCTTTACCATCAGCTAATAAAGGTGAAATGTCTTTAAATAAAATTCCTTTTTTAGGAAAGTCTTGGACATCACGAATGTATTTAATTAATTTCATATTGTAAAAGTATATATTTTTTAACTTTAAATTTTTCAAAAAAGTTAAAAAAATTATTAAGAAAAACACGGTTACCCGTGTTTATAAAACATTTTTTAAAATTAAGCAGCTATTTCTTGTTTAACAACAACATGAACAATATCTTCGTCTTCTTCATCTGTTCCAGCAATTTCGTCAAAATCTTTAACTAAATCACGTTTTTCAAATTTTTTCACTAACAAGTAATTTAGGGCTGGTAGTGCTACAAAAAGTAAAATATACACAAGCGCCACAACTAGTCCTTGCCAGTTTTTTAAAGCAGGATCTGAATCGAAAAATACACCTCATGAAATTGTTGAATCTAAATTGGTAAAAGAATCTTTTATTAACAAGATTAATCAAGCAATTGGTGTTCCAACTAATCCAATTACAGCCACAAATCCAAAACTGTAAACCAAAATGTCATTTAGTCCTTTGCGTAATTGGCTGTAACGTTTTTGTTTTACAACTTCTGGGTGTTTGTATCTCTTGAATAAGTACAACCCAATTGTAATTCCATGTAAGAAGAAAGTGAATAACGTTGGGAAGTTTGAAGCTCCATCAACTAATCTATCCCCCCCCAAGGCTAAAGCAGGTACAGAAATTACTAATGATCAAAAGGCAAGAATTGCTGTAAATAAAATTGCATCAACTACTAATGGTGAAAATTTAGAAGTTAAACGCCCCATTCCAAATAATAATTTTAATTCTTTTTGTCTTGATAATTCAGCTACTGCCGCAGCTGAGAATCCATTAATAACTCCAAAAGCAGAAATTGTAATGAATAATCACACAAAAATAGCAATTCCTTTTTGTGCTTCTTTAGGTAATGAATCATTCATTAAACTTTGGATTGTTCCTTGATTATGTAAAATTGATGAAACAGCTACTAATGTATATAAAACAACAACTGATAACATTCCAACAATAATGATCAAAGGAATATTTTTACTTGATTTCTTAACTTTTTTTCCTAAAACGGCAACGTTTAAGAAAGCATCATAAGCAAATAAAACAGCAGGAAGAGCAGCAATTAATTTTGTAAATCCTGCAGCTCCTGAACCCACTACATCAAAAGCATCTTTTCCACTTTTTTCAGGATTTTCTAAATTTACTACATTATGTGTACCAGCATATGCTAGCCCTACAATGATTGCAACTAAAATTGGTGCAAATTTTAAAACTGTAGTTACTGATTGTAATCATCCACTAGCTTTAATACTTACATAATTTAATACTAAGAATAAAACTGATAATACAAGACCTACAATTACATTAACATAAAATGGTACTGCAGTAGTCGATCCCGAAATAATTACAATTGTAGTAATTAATGATTCAGAAACAAAGATTCCTAAAACTACCAGTAAGATTCCAAAATAGAAGTAAGCTCATACAAAAGAAGTGAAGTACCCATATGTTTTGCCTCCAACTTTGTGAGCTCAGTTTCCAACACCAGATAATTTGGTATTTTTAAAAAAACCTAATTCAGAAAATAATAATGCCGCAGCGGCCGCAATTACTCCCCCAACAATTCAAGAGAATAACCACACCAGCCCTTCCCCATCAGTTGCTTTGGCAATCGAAGCATTTTTAAAAAAAATTCCGATACCAACAACTGAACCCAACAACATTGTTAGGGCAACAAAGAAACCAATTTTTTTTGTCGAACTTTGTGACATTGAATGTGATTCTCCTTTCTAAAATAATATTTACACAAAATCTTAATTAAACAAAAAATACTCTTATTAGGGATTTTTGTCTATCCGTTCATAAGAGTATTTTGGCAATAACAATTATTAAAAAACTTACTAATTGAAACTTATAATATTACCCTTTTGAACGCTTTTTTCCTCAAATTGTATAGAAAAAAATAAAAGCAAAGTCAATAGCCTTTTTGACAATAATCATCATATAAGTAAGATTTTTATGCAAAGTCATGCCTTTCCTTTCATTTCAAAAGTTGTTTAATTGCATAAAATTATACTTAAAATTAAAAAAATAAGTGATTTTTAGCAATCTTTTTAAAATAAATTGTTTTTTTATGTAAAAAATAAATTAAAAAAGTTTTTTATTTAAAATAATTAAAATGTTTTATTATCTAATCTCTGACAAAGACATCTTAATAATTTTATAATTATTAGGCTATTTTTTAGAATAATTAGAATTTAGCAGCAAAGCATATTTGGTTAATATTTTTAACTAAATCGTATTTTATGTAATTAGCTCCAATTACATATATTTGTGCAGAATTTAAAATATGAAAATAAAATACATTATTGGCTTTTTTCACACTTAAAATACATTGCAAAATATTAACTAAATTTTCAATTACTTCTTCAAAACATTTAGCATTAACATTTTGCTAACCTTTTAGATTGCAAATGTTTTTTATTATTTTTTGGTTTATCAAATTTTTAAATTGTAAATATGCAAAAGCTTGATAAATAAAAAATAGATTTTACAAAAAGTAAAATCTATTTGAAAATATTTTTATTATTTATTTAGTTCAATTAATTTGTCAACAACTTTACGGTTTAAAATTGGAATTTGTAAGTTTTGTTTTGGCAACATCGCTTCTAAATCTTCAACTTTTGGAATGTTGTAAATTTTTGCTAGTTTTGTATATTCTTCTTTGTAATCTTCCTCAGTAGCTTCTAAGTTTTCTTTTTTAGCAACATCAGCAAAAATTAATGAAGTTTTTAAATTCTTTACTGCTTCCATTTCAACTTGTTCAGCAATTTGGTCTTCTGAAAGTCCAGTTAATTCTAAATATTCTTTTCTGCTAAATCCTTGCTCTTTTAATGAACCTTCAAAAGTTGTATTAACTTTTTGCATTTCTTTTAGTAGTAATGATTTTGGGAAAACTAACTCAGTTTCTTTCATGATATTTTCAAACAATTTTTGTCTAAATTTTTCACGTTCAGCTTCAGTTCTTTCTCTTTCTGTTAAATCTTTTAAATAAGTATTTAGTTCTGCAAGAGTTTTTACATTAGGAATTGACAATGAAGTAATAAACTCATCATTTAACTCAGGTAAATCATAATCTTTAATATCTTTAATTTTTACTTTAAATATTGCAGGTTTCCCAGCATAATCTTTCATGTGATAGTTTTCAGGGAAAGTTACATTAATTTCACCTTCAAAACCTTTTTCTTTTCCAATTAGAGCATCTTCAAAACCTGGGATAAAGTGTCCTGAACCAATTTTTAATTCAAAATCTTCGGCCGTTCCACCTTCAAATGGTTGTCCATCAATAAACCCTTCAAAATCAAAGATAATTGTATTATACATTTTAACTGGCCCATCAACAGAAACCTGTACTGCATGTTGTTTTAACATTTTGGCAGTTTGTTCTTTAACATCTTCTTCAGTAACTGTTGGTTCTTCAAATTTAATACCTGTATCTTTATAACCTTTTAAATCAATTTCAGGGAAAACCGGATAAATAACAACAAGCTCTAATTCATCTGCTGTAATTTTGTTAATAGTGTAACTTGGTTGATCTAAAACAATATCATCTTTTGTTACTTCTTTAGCAGCAGCTTCAGCTACTTCAGGCAATAATTTATTAACAGCCTTTTCTAAAACTTCAGCTTGAGAAACTCTCGCTTCCGCTTGAGCTGCGGGAGCTTTCCCTTTTCTAAATCCAGGAACTACAACATTTTTTAATAATGTTTTTTTTGTTTTTGCTTGTTGTTCTTTTCAAACGTTTGAATCAACTTCAACATAAACTTTTAATTCGGATGTTTTTTTATCAACTTCACGACGTAATTTCATTTTTCTCCTTAATAGTTTAATTTTGAAATTTTTACTCACTTATTTTCAAAAAAATAGTAGTAAATTAAGTTAATACATTATAAATTATTTTTAAAAAATTCTTTTATTTACAGATTTTTTATTTATTTTTTAAAAATAATTAAATTTTTGGATATAAAAAATTTGCTAAATTTTTCGAATTAAATTACAAAATTTAAATACAAAATATTCTAAGATATAATTAGTAAAAATTTATGTAAGAAAAAATTAATTTATTTTTATTTGTTTCATTCTATCAACTTATCAATTAATTTATCTTCCAAAATCTTTTTCCCTCATTGGCCATCAGAAGGCATTAATTCTATAACACTTTTTTTCGATACTCCATATGTTTTTGCTAAATACTCAAGATTTTGCTCATAATCTTCTACAGTCACTTTTAAATTCTCATTTTTAAAAAAATTAGAAAAAATTATTACTTTTTTGACCGACTCTATAGCTTTTTCTTTTAATTGTAAGAAAAACTCATCTTCTGTAATTTTTTTTGTTTTTAAATATTGTTTTTTTGTTATATTTTTTTCTTCTAATGAATGTTCAAAAACAATATTAAGACTATAAATCTCTTCTGACAATAATTCATCAGAAATAGGGATTTCTGTTTCTTTAATAATATTATTTAATATTTTTTCTTTAAAATCTTGTTTTGCTTTTTTTGTTTTTTCATTTATTAATAAATTTTCTAAATAATCAGTAAACTCTTCAATAGTTTTTACATTATTTATTTTTAAAGATTTTACAAAATCATTATTTAATTCTGGAAATTTATATTTCTTAATGCTTTCAACTTTAAAATGTAGTGTTGATTTTCCATTGAAACATTTTTCAATTTTCTGAAAATTTTCATCAATATTTAACTCAATTTTTTGTTTAAAACCTTTTGTTTTTCCTATTAAAATTTTTTCAAGAACATCAAAATCGTTTGAACCAATTTTTATTTTGTAATTTTTGAGTGATGTTTTTTCTTTAATGTTTTTCCCTTTTATAAAAATAGAACCTTTAAAATCAAGTGTTACTACATCACCTAATTTAATTGGACCATTTGTTGATATTTCTGTCTTATATTCATCCAAAAATTCTTTAACTTTTTTTTGAACTTCTTTTTTAGTAACTTTAGGCCTAATAAATTTTATTCCTGTATTTTTGTACCCTTTTAAATCAATTTTAGGCAAAATTTCATAAATAACAAGAAACTCTAACTTATCTTCTGTCAATGTCTCAATTGAATAAAAAGGTTCATGTAAATTAAATTTTTCTTTTGATGCATTTTCTTCAGTTAATTCAACAAATTTCTCTAAGAATTGTTCAGCTGTTTTTTCCAAAAATTCTATTAAAGAAAAATTTTTATTAACTTGCATTATTGGTGCTTTGCCTTTTCTAAATCCCGGAATTACTGTATTTTTTAATATCTCTTTTTTAGCTTTTATTTGTGCTTCTTTTCAAGTTTGAGAATCACATTTACCATAAAAAATTAATTTTGTTTTTTCTTTATTTAATTTGCGCTTTAATTTCATTTTTATCTTTCTATTTTAAAATTTCTATTTTTTAATAATTTGCGACCAAGGCAGAGGATAGCCTTTTGGTGTGGGATCTAATTTTTGAAATTTAATTAAGTAATTGTCTTTATCAAGATTAGAAATTGTGATTTTCTCAATTTCAAAATTTAATTTTGGGATTACTTTTTTTAATTCTTTTGCTTTGGTTATCTCTTCACTAAATTTAGGTCCTTTTAAAAAACAAAATTGACTTTGTTTTTTACCAAGGTGATAACTAATTTGAATTAATTGCTTTAACTCAGTAACTGCTCGAGCTGTAATACAATCAAAAATATCATATTGCTTGACATCTTCAGCACGCGTTTGAATAATTGTTAAATTTTGTAAATCTAATTCTTGCTTTACTAAATTTAAAAATTTTACTCGTTTTGATGAAGGCTCATAAATTACAAATTCATGCTTGCCATTTAAATAAATTAAATAAGGAACTGAAGGAAAACCCACTCCAGCACCAATATCTAAAATTTTAGCATTATTTTGATTTGCTAAAAATTGATCAAAGCCAGCTTTTAGTAAAATGATAGATTCTAAAATCCCTTCCAGCCATAAACGTTCACCACTAAAACCGGTTAAATTCATTTTTTGATTTTCTCGCTCAATTAAAGCTACATATTTTTGCAGTTTTGCAAAAATTTCTAAATTATTAACATAAGCAGCAAATTTTTTTTCATTTTCCAATGTCATATTAAGACTCATTAAAAATTTTAGTACGTAATTTTTGGTAAATATCAGATACCGAATAGCCTTCTCAATGAGCTAGTATTACTTCTGAAATAAATGATGCTAATGAGGCAACTTCTAGTTTCGAAAATTGTTGCGCCAATTCATTAACGGAAGGTACTGAATCAGTCACAATTACCTTGTCAACAAAATCACAATTTTCAAAAAGTTCAAACCCTTTTGAAAATAGTCCATGTGTTGCAGCAACAATAACTTTTTTAGCTCCGTTTAATTTTAAAGCCTCCGCAGCTTTAATAATTGTTCCTCCAGTATCAATCATGTCATCAATGATAACTACATCTCGATTTTGAACATTACCAATCAATCCTAAAACTTCACTTTGATTAGGTCCGGTACGCCGTTTATCGATAATAGCAATTTCAACAGTGTTAGAAATAATTTCTGACAAAATTCGTGCTCTTACAGCTCCACCATGATCAGGCGAAACAATTGTAAATTTATTTGAGTATTTTTTAATATGTTCAGCCAAAACAAATTGACCACGTAAATCATCAACTGGAATATCAAAAAATCCTTGGATTGATGGGTTATGTAAATCAATTGCGATAATTTTATTTACACCAGCTGTACATAATAAATTAGCAATTAATTTTGCACTAATCGGTTGGCGCCCTTTGCTTTTTCGATCCTGGCGCGCATAACCATAGTAAGATAAAATTACATTAATACTTTTAGCAGAAGCTCGTTTTAAAGAATCAATAAAAATTAATAATTCCATAATATTTTCATTAACTGGTGCTGAAGCTGATGCAACAACATAAACATCGCAGTTTCTAACTGTTTCCACAGCATTGACTAAAATTTCCCCATCTGAAAAAACTGTTCTTTGTGTTTCTGAAACGGGAATTTTAATATGTTGAGAAATTTTTTGAGCTAATTCTTTTGAGTTATTCATTCCGAATAAAACTTGTTTTGAGTTATTAGGCATATTGCAACAATTTTAATCCTTTATTCATTTGATTTAGTTAATTTATTTAACACAATTATTTTACTATATTACTAGTTAAGATTAATAAAACTTAACTAACTTTTAAGATTTATTTGGAAACAAAAATTCACAATTGTATTAATTGATATAAATAATGGGCAAATTTAATAAATTTTTAATTTTAAAATACAAAAACACTAAAAGCAATTTTTTAGTGTTTTTGTTGTAAATGTTGAATTAGCAACCACATCTAAGCTGCTTTAATTATTTTTGTTTTAAATGGATTAAATCATTCCAAATAATCCCATTACAACTCCAGCAAATAATGGAACTGCAACAGGAATTCAAGCATAACCTCAGTCAACTTTTTTGTTAGCTTCAGGGTGTTTTAATAAAAATTTAGTTGTGATGTAAAATACCATTCTTGGGCCAAAATCACGAGCTGGGTTAATTGCATAACCAGTTACAGCTCCCAAACTCATTCCAATTGACATTACTAAGAAAGTTACAGGTAAAGGTCCCAAGCTTGCCAATGCATCTTGATTTTTCCCACGGCCAAAAGCAAGAATTAGTCCCAACAATACCATTGAGCCAACAAATTCATACGAAATATTTTGAACCAGTCCACCTTCAGCGTTACGAATATTTGGTCCAGTACAAGCACTAGCTTTAATAGTATCTAGATCATTTTCTTTTAAGTGTTTTCAGTTTAGGAAAAATAGTAAGCTTTGTGCTACCATTGCTCCTAAAACTTGTACAATAATGTAAACAATAAATCTTCAGAATTCAAAATTACCTTTTGAGGAAATTAAAGTAAATAATGAAACAGCGGGGTTAAGATGTGCATTACCTCCTAATGACAGCGAAACAACCACCCCCATCATTACTGCAAACCCTCATGCCATAGTGATGACAATTCATTTCCCGTGTTGGTTTCCATACATTTTTTTATAACTTACAGAAGCTACAACACCGTTACCTAGTAGCACTAGCACCATAGTACCTAAAAATTCAGATAAAATGTCTAAATTCATTAACTTCTCCTATTCTATATCTTTAACTCAATTTAACGTTCTTTTTACAGCCTCATTTCAACCTTTTAATAGTTTTTCACTTTCTGTAATTGTGATTTGAGGTTCAAATACTTGATCAACCTTAGCAATTTGTTTAATTTCATCAAGATCTTTTCAAAATTTAACTGCCAACCCCGCTAAGTAACATGCTCCCATAGCTGTTGTTTCAGTATTGATAGGGCGTTCCACTTTTAAACGAGAAATGTTAGCTTGGAATTGCATTAAGTAATTTGATTTAGTAGCTCCTCCATCCACTTTTAGCAGTTGAATTTTTTTTCCTAAATCATTTTCCATTGCTTTAACTAGGTCATTAGATTGATAAGCGATTGATTCTAATGTTGCTTTAACAATATGTTCAATTTTAGTTCCTCGTTCTAAACCAAAAATTGCGCCTCTTGAATAAGAATCTCAATAAGGCGCCCCCAATCCAGTGAAAGAAGGCACTACATATACCCGTTGATCATCATTTACTAGCGAAGCAAAAAAATCACTTTGACTAGAGTTATACATCATTCGCAAGGAATCTCTTAATCATTGAATTGCAGCTCCAGCAACAAATACTGAGCCCTCAAGGGCATAAACTGTTTTTTCATTTCCGATTTTTCAAGCAATTGTTGTTAGTAATTTGTGATTACTTTTCACCGCTTCAGTTCCAGTGTTAACAAGTGTAAAGCAGCCGGTGCCATAAGTGTTTTTAACCATCCCCACTTCAGTACACATTTGCCCAAATAAAGCTGCTTGTTGATCACCAGCTACTCCGGTAATTGGCACTTCACCAACTGCTGATTTTGATCACAATGAAGGTTCAACAGTTCCATAATAATCAGAAGAGGCTTTAACTTCAGGTAAAATGCTTCTCGGAATTTCTAACAAGTCTAAAATTTCTTGATCCCAATCTTGTTTGTGAATATCAAACAATAAAGTTCTTGAAGCATTAGAAACATCAGTTGCGTGTGTTTTACCATTAGTTAATTTTCAAATTAATCAAGTATCAATTGTTCCAGCTAGTAAGCTACCCTCAGCTAATTTCTTTGTAGCTTCAGGAACATTCTTTAAAATTCAGCGAATTTTTGTTCCACTAAAATAAGGATTAATAACTAATCCAGTTTTACTGCGAAACATTTCTTCATACCCTTGGGCAATTAATTCATCGCAGTATTCACTAGTTCTTCGATCTTGCCATACAATAGCATTGTAAACTGGCAATCCAGTATGTTTATCTCACAAAACAATAGTTTCTCTTTGGTTAGTAATTCCCAAAGCAGCAATATTATGTGATTTAATATTTAGTTGTCTTTTAACATTTTGCATTGTTAAAAGTTGGGTATTTCAAATTTCTAATGGATCATGTTCTACTCACCCCGATTTAAGAAAATACTGAGTAAATTCGTGTTGATTAACACCTAAAACCTTACCTTGATGATCAACTAAAATTGAACGACAAGATGTTGTGCCAGAATCTAGTGTAATGATGTATTTCTGTTCCATTCTATTTCCTTTTTTATTTTAATTTTTTTGCAATGTCAGTTGCTTTTAGCAGTTGATAAATTGCTTTAGCAATTGCTGGCGCTGCTGAAAGTCCTGGCGATTGCATTCCTGCAGCATTAACAAAGTTTTTATCAGCATGAGCTGATTGAATTACAAAGTCGTTAGTTGCGATATCAATTGGCCGCGAACCTGCTACAGTCATTACCGTTCGTTCCATTGGTAATGATGGAATTATTTTAGTTCCGATATGACCAATTAAATCAAACTTTTTCTTAGTAACTAATCTTGCATCAGCTTTTGCCACACCATCTTCAGCTGTTGGTCCTACTAAAACAAAACCAGCTAAAGTTGGGGCTACAATTACACCTTTACCATGTAATGTTGGCACCATAAAGCAAATTGAATTTACAATCCCATTAACTGAACGATCTAAATAACGATATTCGCCCCGTTTTGTAGTTTGTTTAAAGTCAGGATAACCTGCCATTGCTGCAATTTCATCAGCATAGTGACCAGCTGCATTGACAATTACTTTAGTTAATGCTTTATAAGGTTTATCACCATAATGGATTTGAAATAAATTTTTTTCTTGCTTTGCAATACTTACAACTTTTGCATTTGTTAAAGCAGTTACACCTCTTTTAATAGCTTTAGCAATAAATTCATTTGTCGCCGCCACTGGATCGATTGCATAAGAGTTACTACACATTAAAGCTCCCATAGCCTTGGGATTAACATTAGGCTCTTTCTTAAGTAATTCGGCATGAGTTAAAATTTTTAAGTGTTGTGCTTTAACCCCATTATCAAGCCCACGTTGATAAAGTTTGTGAACGTGATCCATTTCTTTTTTATTAAAAGCAATAACGAGTGAATCTACTTTTTGCCGCGGAAATTTAAATTTAGGGAAAATTTGTTTCTGTCACATAGTATTTCCCACAACATTTAAATGTGCTTCTAGTTTATGGGTGTCGGCATCAAAGCCACAATGAATTACTCCGGAATTTCCTGTTGTGGTTTCACCACCAAAAACACTATTTTTTTCTAATAATAAAATTTTGAGATTTTTATTCGATAGTTCATAAGCAATAGAGGCTCCAATAATGCCCCCACCGATGATGACAACATCATATTTTTCTTGCATATCATATTCCTTATATTTTATTAATTCAATTGTAATTATAAAGATAAATTTAAGAAATCAGCACTTTAATGAATAGAAAAAGAATTTTTTTCAAGAAAAACTAATAGAAATTTTGAAGTTGCATTAAAAAAGCACCCTTTTTCAAAAAAATGGTGCTAGAAAAAAGGTTCTCTTTTTTATAATTAAATCATCTAATGTAAATTAATTTACAGCTTTTTTATATAAAGAATTTTCTGCATATAGTTTTAGATATGTAAATTGTGGAAAGAAAAATTTCATAACTCTATATTTTTTATCATTAATATAAATGTCTCTAAATAAAAAACCTAATGAGATCAAGACTATAGCTCCAAATAGCACTACAAGACCCATTCCGTTTATTATTTGCCATGCCAAAGATAAACCAAAAAGTGCGCCACTAATCTCTTTCTCAATCTCTGTACCAGAAGCAAAATTAGCTCCTGTAATAAATGACATTGCTATAGGGGTTGTTATTAAACTACCCAAAAAAGCACTATATAAAGCACATCAAAGTTTTGCTTTAAATCCTAATTGTACACTATCGTGATTTCGATTCTTTTCTATAATGTTGATTTCCTTTTTAAAATAATAGAATCCAAAAGGTAATATACTAATAAAAAATTTTTTAACTGGTAAATTAAGTAATTTAACATATATAAAAACATTGTATATATTTAAAAATAATCATGATAATGAAACTACCAATATATAAATTCATAAATACATAAACAATGAAATATATGCATATTTTCATTGAAAAACTAAAATTAATAAAATTAAGCTAATTGCAGAAATTAATCAAAGTATATTTATTCAAATAAAGTTGTTTTTTATTTTCATTTTTTATAACTAGTCCCTATGGTCATAACCCTTGAATACACCGCTAGGAATAAATCCAAAAGTAAATCTATATGACAATGTATTTCTTTCGGGGTTATAGTGTACTAACTCCATTAAATGATTGTAATCAAAATAGCTAGAGACAAACCCTACTAATTTTGATATTCCTTCAACAATAGTAGCAAATGTTTTTATTTTATCATCTGCTACAACTTCTCCAACAAGAGAAGCTCCTTGCTCTGTTAGTTGAGAAAGTCAATTAATAGATGATGTGATTTCAGAAGCTGGCCTTAATTTATTTAGTCACCAAACAGTTTCACCTTTTGTAAGATTAACTCATAAATTAGCTCCTCATCATTCATGTTAAACCTTATCTATTTGGATTGGTATTCCTAAATAACCATATAATCTAATTTTAAAATCTGTTATTTTATTTTTTTCTTCTTCTGATAATTTATTAAAATCTACTTCACCTAAATCTTTGTACTTATCTATAAATTCTTTATATTCTTGTTTAAGTTCTTTTTCAAAATTTTCAGGTGAAAATAATGAAAAATCATTTTTTTCTTCTATATTTACGTTTTTTTGAACTACTACCGATGTGTCAGCAGACATAAGCCCTGCACCAGCAATTATTACAGGTGTTAATGAAATTAAACCTAAATTAATTGCTTTTTTCATTTTTTTCATAATAGCACTTCCTTTTAAAAAATTAAGTATATTTTAACTAATATACCCAATAATATTATATTACTTTATATTGCATTTTTAAAATTTGTTCTGTTTTAGAATTCAAAACAAAAAAGTTTTTTATATTATTAAAAATCACAAAAAATATCAATATTATAAAAATGCACATTATTAAAAAGTTTTAAAAAAGTAAGTATGAAAAAAGTTATTAATGTTGCTATAGCTATTTTTTATAAAAAAATAAACCTTTAAAAAGCATTTAACTCTTGACTAATATTCAAGTCAGGTCAACTTTATAAGGTTTATTTTTTTATAGTTTAAATTGTAATTTTGTAATTTATTTTTTATTAGGAATATTTACTTGATGAAAAAAGAAAAATTCGCGTAAGTGAATTCTATATTCCTTGCGGACTTGAGGTCCTTTAAATGATCATGCAATTGAAATAATTCATCAGATGAAATTACTAATAAATAAAATTGAGCCTACAAAAAAGGCAGTAATATGCAAGTAGTAAATTTCTATTAAACGATTAATGCCGTAATTATAAGCTTGTTGCATATAAAAAACTTTTCGTGCTGGGTCATAAATATTAATGCTGTTATTTAAATCTTCTTGAGCTAAATAACCAGCTTGAATTCGAGATTCAATTTGAATATCAATATAATTTTCAGTTCAAGTAATTCAAAATAAATATAAAGGAATAAAAATAAATAAGATTGATAAAAAGAAAAAAGCTAACTTAATAGCAAAAGAAGTTCTTCTGCCAATATATAGATTATCCAAACCTAATGGTCCACCCAATAAAGTTAACAATAAAAATTTTTTGTTACTTATCTTTTTCATTTTTTAATCCTATTTTATTTTGTCTAAATTAATATTTTATTCAATAATAATATCAAGCGACGATGTTTCTGTTAAAAAATCGCGCATATTTTCAACTTTGTCATCTTTTAAATCTTCAGCCTGTTGTTCAAGTATTTCGATTTTGTTTGCTGCAGTATTATAAGCGTTTGTTAAAGAAAAAGTTGATAACATTGTATTTAAAAAAGCAATAATTGATGTTAAAAAAGCAATAACAATAAAAACTCAAACTGAAGGTAAATACTGGTTTTTAGCAATTGAATAAGCCGAAAGAATAGACATAAATGCTGACATAATGATTAATGATAAATTTAAAAATAAAAATAATGCCCTTGATCTAATATATTTAATTTGAAATTTATCAACTGTTTTTTGTGCTTTTTGTCGCATTGGACTTTGATTATTATCATTATTAAAAATTTTATTTAGCATTTTGCTGTTTTTTCCTTGCTTTTATTTTTGTATTAGTTTGAGTGATTGTGGCAATTCTTTTAAAAAACAACATATCTCGTGTTTTAGAATCAGAATAAATACCTTCATTTAACTCATAAATTTTTTCTTCAAGCACAATATTGTTATAAATTTTAGTATTTGAAATTCAACGCTTACGCATCGCAAACAAAGCAATAATTCCAGTTAAAATAGAAGTTGCAACACCAATTCAAGATACAAAAATCGGTCATTGATCTACATCTTTACCATCAACATTAGCAACAAATAACTTTGTAATTACTGAAAAATGATCTGGAAATCTTGAAGAAGCTAATTTTACTGTTCCCATAATTGAAGAAAAAAATCCAAAAAATAATGAAAAAGTAGTTAAACCTCAAAAAGCAAATTTAAAAACGTTAGATTTAATTAATGTTTTTAATTTAATTTCTTTGACAAACTCCATTGGAGTGCTAGCAATTTTATATCTTTTTAAAAGCATTATTTGCCCCCCATAATTGCTTTAATAAATAAAGCTTTTTTAGAAACTTTTTTCTTGGCTAAGTAAACTTCTTCAATATTTTTTAAATCAGCTTCAAATTCTGCTAATGAATATTTTTCACTTTCATTTTCAACTTTAATAGTGATATATTCAATTTCGCGAATTGCTTGTTTATAATCTTGTCATTTCATTACTGCTGAAAAAATGGTTAAGGCCATATTAATAATAAAAGTTAAAACAATTACCGAAGCCAAAACAACCGTTAAACCAGCTGCATCTAAAAATGATTGATCTGGTTTATTAATTTTTAAATCAGTATTGTATCAGTGAATTTGTTGATAAATTGCAAAAGATGCTAAACCAATAATTATCAAGTTTAAAATTACTACTGTAATTCGAATAAATGTACTTGATATATATAAAATCTTTTCCTGTTTTTTTAATTTTGCTAATTTGCTATTAATGTAGGATAAAATTTCTTTTCTAACTTTACTCGAAGCCAACTTATTCACCTTTTGTTAATAATTTTACAAAAGAATCAGCATCAAGTGAAGCTCCACCCACCAAAGCTCCGTTAATGTCTTTTTGAGATAGTAATTCTCCTACATTAGTTGGAGAAACGCTGCCTCCATATTGGATTAGCAATTCCGGTGCTGTGATGTCACGAATAAATTTACATACTTTTTGAGCAATTTCAGGGGTTGCTGTTTTTCCGGTTCCGATTGCTCAAACCGGCTCGTATGCTACAACAACTTTTGAATAATCATTTAATCCTTTTAAAGATTCATTAATTTGTTTTGCAACAACTTCTTCGGTTTTTCCAGACTCATATTCTTCTAATGTTTCACCAACACAAACAACAGGTACTAGATTGTTATTTAATGCTTGATGCATCTTTTGGTTAACTACTTCATTTGTTTCATGAAAATATTCGCGTCTTTCAGAATGCCCTAAAATAACAAATTTCACTCCATAATCATGTAGCATCATTGCAGAAACTTCACCTGTGTAAGCCCCGGCATCATGTTGCGACATATTTTGAGCTGCTAGTTCCAAATTAGCAACATTTTTAAATGTTGGCAATAATGTAAAAGGAGCTGCAATAGCAAATTCTATATCATTAGCAATTTTAGTTTTATTTGCTTCATAAGCAACTCGGAAATCTTGTAAAAATTTTTCGGTTTCTGAAACATTTTTGTTCATTTTTCAGTTACCAATAATTAATGTTTTAAGCATTCTTCTCCTTATTGTATATCTAATTATTTTTCTAAAGCCGATTTAATTCAACCAGCTAAAACATCTTTCGGGTAATACTCAAACCCTTTATATAAAATTTCACCATCTTTTAATACTAAGTGAGTTGGCACTCTTAAAACTTGGTATTTTGTATTTTCATCACGAAATACTTTCGCTTCTTCGGCATCCACTCTAATGATTCTTACTTTATCATTGTCAGCAAATTCGGCCGCCACTTCATCAACAACTGGTTCCATCATGCGACAATCACCACATCACGCGGTAACAAATTCTAAATAAACAACTCCTGATTCAATTTCTTTTTGAGCATCTGCTCATTTTAAAAATTCAATTTTTGAATGCATTTTTAAGCCTCTTTCTTGTTATTCAAATGGATCATCAAATGGTAAAATTTCTTCTTCAACTTCAGGAATTGAAGTTGCTGCATTTGATAGATTTTGAGTTTCGATAATATCTTTTTCCACTGTTATTTCTTTGGATACATAACTAGATTCTGGTTGGTTTTGCGCTGCAATTATTTGACTTTTAATAACTTCTCGTTTTTTCTTAGATAAATTTTTAATTACAAATGTTTCATCTAAAAACTCATTATAAGTAGTTTTTTTTCTAAAAAATTTTTTTATTTTAAAAAATACAATTTTCCAATACATCGAAGTTAAAAAAGGTGATTTCCATTTTCTAGGAACAATATATAACAAAATTCAGCAAATTAGTACCACAATTCCAAATGTTAAAAGTGTCCAAATAGTTAATAACCAGGTAAAAAATGTATAAATAAACAAAGGAATAATTCCTAATTGTCAAACATTTGGTAAAAGATAATTTTCAGAATTAAAAATATTTCATCATTGCATAAAATTATCAGTTCAAATTTGATGATCCACAATATGATAATTATGGTTGTTTGTATAAATAAAATAACTTGGTACTCCAACAAAAAATAATGCTAATAATAAAACAATAATTCTTTTGTATCAAGTTATTAATCAATTAGGAGACTTTACAAAAATGTTTAAAAAAAGAACTGTAATTAATGCAACATAAATTACAGGCGATATAAAACCAAAAAGTGCTCCAAAAGTATAACTATGAAACATTGTTATATAAGGTTGATTAATAAAACTTACAACAAGTAAAAAAAGCAAAATTAAAATAAAAAAACTTGCTAAGTAATTACTTGAAAAAAAATTTTTTGCACTTATTTTTTTCATTTTTCTCCATATTTTGTAAAGCAAAAAAATTATAACAAAAGCAGCTTAAAGTTTTGCTTTTTGCTTATTATTGTCATTTTATGGATTGAAACAAAAATTGCTAAATTATAAAATTTTAATTATTTATAATAAATATAAGCAAAAGTCTTCTTATTTAAAAACTAGGAGTGTTAGAAATACAAAGTGTAATTTAAAAAACATAATAACTCCAAAATTTTAATAACTAAAAAAGATATATGCGTATTTTTATCATAAAAATTGTAAAAAAATAATGTAAATTTAAATTATTTTAAATGTAAAGTAAAAATTTTACATTTTTATAAAATGAATTTTTGTTTTTTTATATAAAAATGGAGGGGTAAAATAATTAAAATATTTAGTATATCTAATTTTAATTTAAGTAATTTTTAAAAAATATTTTTAATAGTTTTTGCAGCTTTTTATGTTTTCTCGTTAGCTTTAATACCATTATTTATTTCTAGAAAAATAAAATAAAGCAAAAAAATTCAAAATAAAATACAAGTAAAAATTAGTGAATTTTTAAACCATGACTTTGAAAAAAAGCTCACCAATTGATGAAAAAGTAAATATCATTAAACTTAAAATTTTTTTCGTAATTTTAAAATAACATATGGTATTATTGATGATTTTTAAAAATTAAATAATTTTAAAAAATAAGCTATTGTGAAAAAATTTCAAAATAAGGCCTATATTAATCTTTTATTTCAAAAATTCTTTTGATAGTAAATTAGTTTTTTTTTTTTTTTTTGCAAAAGCGTATAATTTTTATATTAAAAATTAAAGGGGTAATTAAAATGAAAAAATCGTTAAAATTAATTAGTTCATTAAGTGCTATTGCGGTTATATCAACTGCTACAGCACTTTTTGTTTTTCAACCTTGAAACACACAACAAAGTAGTCAAAATGGCTTAGCACCTAAAACTTTAAATTATAGTTTAGTTGCAAAAGCACCAATAAATACAGAAGAAAAAACAAAATTAGGCGAAGTTTCTTTAGTGAAAGTTGCTCAAGCCGAAGAGGCACAAAAAACCGAAGAAAAAGCCGCTGGAGCTAGTTCTGAAACAGCAACACCAGCAGCAAGAAAAACTGATGCCGAGTTGCTTTCTAACATTAAAACAAGCACAAACCCTGTTTTGGATGCTTATTTAAAAAAAGTCAAAGCTAATAAGTTATTAGAAATTGAAGAAGTCGAAACATTGGACACAACTAAAAAAGCAGATGTTTCAATAAATGAAGAGTTAGGAGGTTATGGAACATATAATCGCCAGCGAGGAACTTATAACGGCAAAGCGAGTGACAACACCTATAATCCAGGTGGACAAGAATCAACTCAAACAATGACTGCTTTAATTTATAGCAAGCAAAAATTTAAGGCTCTAAAAGCTGGTGCTACAAAGATTAAATCTGCTGACTTCAAATTTGTTGCAGTAAATAGTTTAGTATTTACTGGAGCTGAAATTTTAGAAATAGATGAGGATTTAAAAAAAGCTGCTGTTAAATTTATGAATGACCATTTAAAAGAAACAATTGAAAAATCAACTGGTTATGAAAAACAACGTTGAGAAGAATGAAAAAAAGTTGCTGAAGATAGAACTGTTGAAAATTTAACACAACAAGAACTTACTTGATTAAAACAAGGGATGTTCCCTACCTCTGCTTTTAGTTGAGGTTATAGACCGGCGTTTGTTAATACTTACGTTTATGAACAAACAAAGAAAAATTTAGATCGCTTTGTGCCTGTAGCTTCAAGTTCACAATTGGAGCAAGAAAAAATCTTTAATTTAGATTTTAATGGCAATTCAAGCACAGAAACTAAAAATAATTGAACTGTAAATACTAAAGCAATTAAATTGACAAGAACAATTAAAGCATATTTAAAAACTTATAAAAATTCTGAAAACGAAGTTCGTCATGTAATTGAAATTGTTAATGTTGACCCAATTTATGATTCAGGAGAATTTTTAAAATCTGTTAAAGAAAAAATTGGTAATTCTTTCAACGGTTTAGGAGTTGTAATTCGTAATGTAAATGAAGCTAAAGCAAAACATGTAGCTGATGTAGTTAAAAAATTACCGAATTTTGTTAAATCATTAACATTATTTTACGAAACATCTAACCCAATTGCAGTTAATGCTTTAAAAGATAATCCAAACTTTAGTGCTGAAAATCAACTATTAGAACTAAATATTGTTGGACCATATAATAACGGTAATCCAATTGATCAAAGCAAGGTTTTAAAAACTGTTAACCCTCAAGTTTTTACTAAAGTAAAACAAAGTACATTTAGTTATGGTACAAATGTTATTTTCACTAAATTCCAAGTGGGTAGCGAAGTTAACAAACAATTATTAGAAAACATTTTTAAATTTGTATATATCAAAGATAAAGATCGTAGAGAATTCCAAGGTGAATTTGGTAGTGGTGGGTATATCACTGATTGAGACTTATCAAAAACCCAATTAAGAGATTTAAATAATATTGAATTTCCACAATTAAATGAAGGACAAGCATTAAAATTAAAATCAGTTGTCTTTGCCCCAGTGGATGATCATAAATTATCTATGGATCTATCAGATTTATCAATAGATAATACTGACAAAATTTCAGCTCATGGTTCTGTAATGTATGGTACAGATGTAGAAAAACAACCTACAAAATTAGTTTTAGCCCAGAAATCAAAGCGCGCAACTCAAGATGATATCAATACCCTAGTAAGAGTCTTGAATTACTCATACAAAATACAAACAATTGATTTATCCAATGTAGCCGAATTAACTCAAGAAGTTGTTAAGGAAATGTTTGGTGAAGTTAATCGCAATGTAACTGTTAAAACTGTTGATGGTGAATTTACTGTTACTGCAAAAGTAAAAACAGAAATTAAAACTGAAGCTAAATAAAATTACTAGCTAAAAAGATTAGTGAAAAATCGCAAATGAACTTGCGATTTTTTAATTTAATTTTTAAATATCATAAAACTTAATTAAAACAATGGGTTCACGATCCATTAACCGGAAAAGTTTTTTCTTAATCATTTTACGAATTTTTTCTTGTGCTGTTTTGATATCAGCTAGTCCATTTTCACGATAATATTGTAAAACTAGTGATTTAACTAATTCATGAATTTCAGTTTTTTTCTCCTTAGTTATTAAACCAGCTGAAGCAATACTAATATCACCAATTAATTCTTTCGTTTTGTAACTAAATAATCAAGAAATAGACAGCATACCATCACGAGCTAATGTTTCTCTTTCGCGAATTACTTCTGAAGAAATGTCACCTACACCAAAACCATCAATAATTGTTTCGCCAACTTCTTTAATAATTCCTTTTTGAGAAAACAACTCTCCATTAACAAATGCTAAAGTTTTACCATTTTGTAATACAAAAGTTTTTCCAGCTGATAAACCAGCTTTTTGAGCCTCTTGAGCGGCTACAGTTAGATAACGATATAAACCTTGCAATGGAATAAAGTATTTAGGGCGCAAAAATTTGACAAGATCATAAATATCTTTTTTAGCAGGACGCATTGGATATAGCTGTGTTTCAGAAATATCAATTAAATTTGGGCATGTTTTAGCAATTTGGTCCAGCGTTTTGGCATAATCCACTTCTAGACCATTGACAGGAGGGGCTGCCATTACTACAGCATCAGTGCTTTTTAATTTTAAAAATACATCATTATTATCAGCAATTCTTAAAAAACGTTGGTATAGTCGTTCTACACTTCCAGATACAATTACTACAGCATTTTTAGTTTTATTTAACTTTTTATAGTCTAAAAATACTGGTAATGAATTTTTTGTAAAATCATCTAGCTCTGAAAGGTCTAATAACCGATTGTAATTTTTTCCATAAATAACGACAGGGCGTTTATGTTTTTTAGCCAATCCCAAAACTTCATGAATTAAATACATTTCCTCATCATAAGACCCAACAATGATACGGGCATTAGGGCTTGTTTGTTCAAAAAAACTTGATAGGGTTGGGGTAATATCGATTTTATTAAACGAATTGCCCAATAAATTAGCTTTTCCTGAATCTACAAATAAAGCCAATAATGGTTTATTATCTAATTTTCTTTTAATTAAATTTAAATCAGTTCTTCCAAAAATTCCAGCATTACCTAAAACAAAATTTAGTAAAAATAAAACATTGCCATCTTGAGTTTCAAAATTATAGCCATTAATCCCAAATAATGAACCAGCCAAGCCGATGGGATCAACATAAACTTTTCCTAGTTTAGTTTTTTTCTCAATTGTAAAAACCTTATAAGTGCCATTTTCAATTTTATATTTTGAAATTCGTTCTTCAATTACATGCTTAGAAAATTCTGAGCTATAAATTTTAGCATTAGGAATTTGCATTAACAACCAGGGAATTGCTGAAAATGATTCATTTTTTACATCGGTTATAAAAATCCCCCTAATTCGATGCTGATTTTTTTGTAAAAAATCAAAACTAGGAATAAGGGTATCAATTCCAGTTGCTGAGTTAATTGGAACTTTGGTTCCAGCATTGATAACAAATAAGTCATTGTCAATTTCTAAAACATAAGAGTTTTTCCCGTTTTCATCTAACCCACCTAGGGCAAAAAAGTTAATATTAGCCATCGCTTGAATGTTGTTCCTTTATCTAATTGGTATTAAATCTCATTATTGAAAATGTGTTTCACAGACAATTTAATTTATTTATTTAAATTAAAATTATAAAAAATTATAATATATAAATTTTTTATTAATAATAAAAAAATTATCCCTTCAAAATCAAGGTTAATAAAACTGGATTTTTTCTAGAAAAAAACAGAAAAAGCGGCACTTTATGTCAATACAAAGAATTTTATTGGTTAAACTAAAATGATTTTGAAAAAGTTTTAATTTTATGATAAAATTTAATTGCTACTCAAATTAAATTTTATTTGGGTAGCAATATTATTTTAGTTATTATGTTCATTATATTTTTGAAAAGAAGATAACTTCATATATCTGAATAATTAAGTATATGTTTTTATTTATTCATTTTTAAAAGTTCATTTATAATGTAAAAATATTTGTTTAATTTGTTTATTATTTTGTTATTATATTAAAATTTAAATTTTCTATTATTTGTGGTTTTGTATATTTTCTAAATTTATTTTGTTTTTGAAAATTTTGTATATGTATTATATTTAAAAAGCAGCCGTATAATAAGGCTGCTTTTTCATTTGCTTTTTTTTATGATGAGATAGGATTCAACATTACTGAATAAATATTTTCATCTTTAAGTTTTTGGCTAATATTATTAGCAAAAATCTTGTCTCCTTGCGATTGTTCATAAGTTCCGTAGAAATCATAAAAAATAGCGTTTTTAATGTTTCGTTTTACTAAATCAGGCGCCACAGAGGCGACGATACCCACAATTTCGCGTTTGGGATTAATTACCATTGAGCCAGAACTTCCGCCTTTAATGAATTTAGAGGCTTCATAAAAATTACGTTTCCCAGTTGTGTAAAGTTTACTATACATTGTATTGGGATCTAAACTACGAATTTGGTTGGCGATTAAATTTTTTAATTCCGCTTCGCTTCATTCATTACCAGGTCATTCTTGAGAAATATTAATTTTATTGCTCCACATTGAATTAAAAGCAGATTCTTGATAGTTTTGAATGTAATAAAGCACTTCATTGCTTTTAATTTCAGGTAAGTTAGGGATTCCTGATGGCTCAGTTGAGTATTCAAAACTACTATAATTATCAATTGGATTTTGCTTTAGAGCATCTTCATGCCCTAGTGTATTTGGTATAGAGCTTTTAAATAACGTTAAACCTCTTCAAAAAGCGCCTGATGGATAAGATCTTGAATTATACCTTTCTGCTTGATAAATAAATTGCTCATAACTATTTGGTTCAACTTCTTCATCATTAAAAGCTGGGTAACCTCCGGTATATAAATTGTAATTCTCATTTATTGGCCCAGAGCTATTCATTTTCATAAACAACTTATCTTCAGTTTTATCTCTAAAAGCTCTTAATAATTTTGGTCATGAAACAGCTAAGTCACGCTTTTTCAATTGCATTTTAAGAACCATAAAATCGGATCCTAAATTAGTGTAATTTACTTCTGAACCATTAGCTAATTTAACTTTAGTTTCATGTTTAGGAATAAAGAAAATGTTATTTAACAAATTTTGTTTTTGCTTTTCTAATGCTTGATTTGAACGGTATCAAGTTTTTAGTGAATTAAATCTTTTTCTTCAAACATTTCTGCTTTGGTGATTAAAGGCAGGAAAATTATTTGCAACATTAATTTTTTCGCTTGTATTTCTATATAGGTCATTTTTCTTTGTTGCACTTAAAAAAGGTAAAAGCCTTGGTAAGCGAATGCTATTAAAAAAGCCTGGAAAAAATGGATTTCGCATCGGACCTATTGGATTAATGTTGAAAAAGTCGCCATCACCAGGTAAATTATTACCACCACTTATAAATGAATTTTCTCCAAATTGTAAATTATTAATTTTGTGATAGTTTTCAAAAGCTCCAGCATAAGTTTGTCTAAATCCTTCATGGATTTGGGAATTATTTTTATTTCATTCAAAAGAAATTCGATACGGATCTAATAAATAGCTTTTACCATCTTCACTCAAAACAAAACCAGAAGCCATTGTTCCAACATGAACATTCGTTCCAACTAAATAAGTTAAATAATCATTTTTATCATCATTTTCATCAATTAATCTATCTAAAATTCAAGCTGTACCAATTGAGCGACTAGCCACAAATGGGCGATTTTTGTATAAAATACCATTGCTACTTGATGTGATATCGCTAAAATCATAATTACCATTTCTTCTAGTTACTCGAATAGAAACTGATTCATTAATAAGTGACAAGCTAAAAGTTAAGTCTTTAATATTATTATAATAGTCTTGACTCTTTCACAAACCATCACTTGGTGATAATTTTAAACCTCAGTCAATACCTTTAATTCTAAATGTTATATAACCAACACCTAATTCATCATCAAAATTTTTATATTCCACTTTTTCAATGTCATTTCAATTTAATTTTTTGTTAGGGATTGATGAAGTTAATACATTATTTAAAAATTCATTGTCATTAGATTTTTGTTTTTTTTCAAATTCATATTTTACTGCTAAAGGTGAAAAACCACTTTCATTAGTTTCCACAAAAGTTTTAATAAACTCTCTATTAGCAGAAAAACTTTCTTCAAGATCATCTTCTGGGTTTTTTTCAACTTTGGGACTATTTGCAACTGGTGGTTGTGGTGCTGGAGCAGGGGTGTTTGGTTGATTGTTTGTAGGAGGAGTTGGCTCCGGAATTGGAATTGGTGATTTATTTTCTTCATTATTTGGATTATCTAAAATATTATCTTCAGAAAAAATTCCAGGATTTTGTTGTGGTTTTTTATTAGGATTTTTACTATCAAAAATGTTGTTGCCACAAGCAACAACCACAACAGGTAATGTTGCAACTGCAACAACACTTGTTTTTAACAAAATTGATTTTAATCGTTTGAATCACAACATCTTAACCCCCAAAAATTAAATGTCTCCTGATTTATTAGTAATCAAATTTTAGTTATAAAATAAAATAATTATAAAACAAATTAACTTTATGTATAAATAGAAATCTTTATAAAAAGTTTGAAATTTTTTATTTAAAACTCTTTATAATATCAATAATTATGAAACAAAAGTATGACGCTATAGTGATTGGTGGAGGTCATGCCGGGATTGAAGCTGCTTATATTTTGGCAAAGAAAAAATTTCATGTTGCTTTAATTACCATTGATGCAACGAAACTAGCCAGCATGCCTTGCAACCCTTCAATTGGTGGCCCTGCCAAAGGAATTATTACACGAGAAATAGATGCTTTGGGCGGAGTCCAAGGTTATTTTTCTGATCAAGCTATGATCCAAGTGAAAATGCTAAACGAATCTAAAGGACCTGCAGTGCGAGCGATTAGAGCACAAATCGATAAAGATAAATATTCAGAAATTATTTATCAAGACATTCAAACTAACCCTTACATTGATGTCATTGAAGATATCGTTGAAGATATTTTAGTTGATGAAAATAAAAAAGTAACTGGAGTTAAAACTGGTAAAAAAACTCTTTTTTCAACTAATGCCATCGTAATTACAACAGGAACTTATATGGATTCTCGCATTTTACGAGGTGATGAAGTTTATGAATCTGGCCCAGATAATCAGCCTACTTCTAAAGGGATTTCGCAATTTTTGAAGCGCCAAGGTTTTAATTTATTGCGTTTAAAAACAGGGACACCACCACGAATTTGAACTGATTCGATTGATTTTTCACAAGTCCAAGAAGAAATTTTACAAAAGTCAGATTTAAAATTTAGTCGCCGTTCAAATATTAAGCTAGATAAACAAATTCACTGTTATTTAACTTATACAAATTCAGAAACCCATAAAATTATTAATGCTAATTTAGATCGTTCTTCGATGTATTCAGGACTAATTAATGGTGTAGGTCCGCGCTATTGTCCATCAATTGAAGATAAAGTTGTCCGTTTTAGTCATAAAGATAGACACCAAATTTTCTTTGAACCCGAAACTAAAAAAGGTGATTTAATGTACATCAACGGTTTATCAACTTCAATGCCCATTGATGTTCAAAAACAAATTATTGCTACTATACCAGGCTTAAAAAATGCTCGCATCGCTAAATGAGCCTATGCAATTGAATATGATGCAGTTGATCCATTACAAATTAAAAAGTCGTTAGAAACTAAACTAATTTCAGGGTTATTTCTAGCAGGGCAAATTAATGGAACTAGTGGTTATGAAGAAGCTGCCGCTCAAGGGTTAATGGCTGGAATTAATGTTGCTAGATTTTTAGAAAATAAAGAACCGATTTTAATTAATCGAAATGACGGCTACATTGGTGTTTTAATTGATGATCTAGTAACAAAAGGAACTAAAGAGCCTTATAGAATGCTAACTTCGCGTGCAGAATATCGTTTATTATTAAGAAATGACAATGCTGATATTCGTTTAGCAAAATATGCTTTAGAGGCCGGAACAATTAGTAACCAAGAATATCAAGACATCATTGCTAAATATGATTTAATCGAACAAAAAATTGAGCAACTATCTAAAGAATTTATTTCTCCTAATGAAATGATTGGAAAAAAATATAATATTTTAAATGGGCAATCTAAGCTAAAAACATTAATGCGAATTGAGGTTAATCCCAATGATATTTTAGAACCTGAATTTCCTTATATTGAAGAATTAACTACAATCGTTAGATTAGATGGATATATAAAAAAACAAAACCGCGAAGCTGAGAAAATGTTGCGATTAGAAAATTTAAAATTACCAGCCGATATCAATTGGGACAAAGTAGATAATTTAGCTACTGAAGCTCGCGATAAATTAAAAATGGTTTTGCCAACAACAATTGGGCAAGCTTCAAGAATTAGTGGTATTAACCCAGCTGATATCCAAATGATTATGTTTCATTTAGAGTTGCGAAATAAAAAAGCTAAAAATGAAAATTAATTTGTTTGTGGTTGGGAGTTTAAAACCAGAATTTAAACAAATCTTTAATTTGTATTTAAAGAAAATTCAACATTTTGCTAATGTTAATGTGGTGGAAATTCATGAAAGTAATGATTTAAATATCAAACAAAAAATTGATTGAGAAACCAAAAAACTTTTAGAAAAAATTAATTTAAATTTACCTACTTTTTTAACTTCGATACAAGGAAAACAAGTAACTTCAGAAGAATTTGTTAAATATTTTGAAACAAAAGAAGTTAATTTTATAATTGGTGGTTCTAACGGTGTTGATGAGACTCGATTTAAAAATAAATTACAAATCTCAAAAATGACTTTTCCCCACCAATTATTTCGAGTCATTTTAATTGAACAAATTTATAGAGCTTTAAGTATCAAAAATAATTTAAAATATCATAAATAAAACGAGGTTTTTAATGCAAAATTTATTTGACAAAATTAAAATTAAACCTAATAATTTAGATATTTATAATCAAGCTTTAACTCATAGTTCTTATGCAAACGAACATTCTCATTTTAAAAATTACAATATGTTGGAATTTTTAGGAGATAGCATTTTACAATTCCGTGTTTCTAATTTTATTTTTAGGAGCTATCCAGAAATAGAAGAGGGACAAGCAACTCTTTTGCGTGCTAATAGTGTTAATACAAAAGCGCTTGAAAAAGTTGCTATTGAACTAAATTTAACTAAATATGCAAAAGTTTCTAAAGGTGCAGCTAATATTTTGATTAATCCAAAAATTCAAGCAGATTTAGTTGAGTCATTAATAGCCGCTATTTATTTAGACCAAAATGAAGAAATTTTAGAAAAATTTTTAAAAAATTTTATATATGTACATGTAATTGAAGAAAGAAAGAAATCTTTTACTTCTTTAAAAGATCCAAAAACTATTTTCCAAGAATATGTTCAAAATCTTAGTGATAGTCCAATTGAATATCTTGCCAAAAAACAAGAAAATGGAAAATATTTGGCAAAATTAAAATACAAAGGTCAAATATTTGGTCAAGGATTAGGAAAATCTAAAAAAGAAGCAGAAACAGAAGCAGCAAAAGATGCTTTAAAAAAAATTAATATTG